>JANXXE010000012.1 GCA_025350815.1 Myxococcales bacterium
CTTGATCGTGAATTCGATGGTCTTGTCGTCGACCTGCTTCACGGTCAGCCGCTGGCGCACGCCGGGGCCGGTGTGCGTGAAGGTCAGCGGCCTGGGCGCCGCGTCCTTGGCGTTGGCCGCGCCCGGGCCCAGCAGTAGCGCCGCAAGCGCTGCGTAGCGTGTCAGTGGACGGGGCATGGCTAGTACTTCATGTAGACGGTCTTGATCTCGGTGTAGAAATCGACCGCCAGCGAGCCCTGTTCACGCATGCCGATCGAAGATTGCTTCGAGCCGCCGAACGGCACCTGGTATTCGACGCCGGCCGACGGCAGGTTCACCATCACCAGGCCAGCCTCGATGCGGTTGACGAATTCGAAGGCCGAGGTCAGTGACCTGGTGCAGATCGACGCGGACAGGCCGAAGCGGATGCCGTTGGCGATTTGGACCGCGTGATCGAGATCTTTCGCCGGCAAGATGGCCGCCACCGGGCCGAAGATTTCCTCCTGGGCGATGCGCATGGTGGGCGTCACGTTGCCAAGCACGGCCGGCGTAGAAAAGAATCCGTGGGCCAAGGCGCCGTCGCTGACGCGCGCCCCACCGTATAGCAGGCTGGCGCCTTCCTTGCGGCCGATGTCGACGTAGTCGAGCACGGTCTTCAACTGACCTTCGTCGACGGACGGGCCAAGGTCGATGCCCGTCTCGAGACCGTTGCCGATCTTGAACTTGCGTGCGCGTTCGACCAGGGCCTGCGTGAATGCCTCGACGATCGGTTGCTCGACGATGACGCGCGAGGTGGCAGTGCATTTTTGGCCGGTCGAGAAGAAGGCGGCGTTGGCGACGACCTCGACTGCTTCGGCGATGTCGGCGTCCTTCAGCACGATGGTCGGATTCTTGCCGCCCATTTCCAGTTGGACCCGGGCGCGGCGCTTCGCGCATTCGATGGCGATGTTGCTGCCGGTGGTCTCGGACCCGGTGAAAGAAATCGCGCCCACCGCCGGGTTCACGACCAGTTCGTTGCCGACCTTGGATCCGGGGCCGGTCACCAGATTGAGGGCGCCCTTGGTGACGCCGGCTTCGTCGAGGGCCTCGACCAGGCGCAGGGCGCACAGGGGGGCGAGATCCGACGGTTTGAGAACGACGCCGTTACCCGCGATCAGCGCCGGGGCCAGCTTCCACGCCGGGATGGCGATGGGAAAATTCCACGGCGTGATGAGGCCGACGACGCCCACGGGTTTTTTCACCGTGTGGATGAAGACGCGGGGGCGTTCGGACGGGATCGCCTCGCCGCACAGACGCGCGCCTTCGCCGCCGATGTAGCGCAAAATGTTGATCGCGCGGCCGACCTCACCCTTTGATTCGGGCAGCGTCTTGCCTTCCTCGCGTGTCATCTCGCGCGCCACCGCTTCGGCCCGCGATTCCAAAATGTTGGCGGCCTTGAACAAGATCTCGCCGCGCTTGGGGGCGGGCACGGCGGCCCATTTGGGCTGTGCCTCGCGCGCGACGTCGATCGCCTTGCGCGTGTCCTCGACGCCCGAGCGGGCGAAGGTGCCGACGATGTCGCGGGTATCAGCCGGGTTGACGTTGGCGAAGGTCTCGCCCGACAGCGCGCCGACCCATTCTCCGCCGATAAAATTCTTGAATATGGTGGTCAAAGCCGCCCCATCTCATGCTTGCGCCCGACGCGCGTCAAGGGAAAACCCTGCCCCGTCACGGCACCGCGCGCCAGCGTGCCACCTGCAATTCGGGCGCCCCGTCCGCAGCGCGCGAAAAACCGATGCCCAGAAGCACGTTGCCCGAGGTGTCGCGCAGCGAGAGCGGCGGCGCGGGGAAGGGCGCGCCCTTGTTCACGGCCTCCAGTGCGGCGGCGTCGTAGAACGAGTTTCCGGAGGTGTCCGTGACCGTCGTCTCGGCCAGGCTGCCATCGGGTTTCACCACCGCGCGAACAAGGGCACCCGGGGCGCGGGCCGCACGAAGTGACGCTGCCCGGACGAAGGGCGGACGGAAATGCGGCAGCACACGCCGGCGGACACGTTCGGCGAACACCGGCCCCGTCAGATCCAGTTCGAAGGAAAAGGAAAGACCCGCGACACCGCCGCTGTCGACCAACTCGGGCGGTGGGTGCGGCATCGGTTGAATGCGCCGGAACACGGCCAGTGCCTCGTCGTCGAGCGCAGGCACCGCCGACGTGCTGCTGACCGTCGCGCCTAGCAGCGTCCCGTCGGCGCGGATCCGCAGCGCCAGTTCCGTGCGTCGGGTTTGTTCGTCGAGAAGGGGATTGCCAGGGGCCACGCGGCGGTACACGTCCGCGGGGCGCCAGGCCGCGCGGGCCAGGATCTGAAGCCGGGCAAGATAGGCTGACAGCAGTGACGCGCGTGCGGCAGCGGCCGCAGCGGCGACTGCGGGGGAGATGGCGGGGCCGGCCTCGGCAGCAGGCGCCGCCGGGGCATCATTGTCGCCGTCGTCGTTGCCGTTGTCGTGGATCTCAGACGGTGGCTGCTGGTCGACAAGGTTCAAAGCCGGGGGGGCGGTGGTCTTCGCGCCGGCGTGCGGGGATCGCGTGCGTGTCCAGGCCGGCCGTTCTGCACGGGCAGGATCTGGCGCGGGCGCGCCTTCGGCCGGTGGTGAAGTTGCGGGTGGCGCGTCCAGAAGTTGCCATTCCTGCGCGACATCCGGCTCGCGTCTTTCGGTCGGTGGCGTGGCCATCGGTGCCAGGCGTTGCAAAACGAAGGCAAGTCCCAGCGCAAGGGCCGCTGCATGGACCCCCGTCGCGGCCAGCAGGGCACGGGCAAGTCCTGCCCCCCGCCTGCGGGCCAGCGAAGATGGGCGGCCTTTCATTGCGGCCCGATCATGCCCCAAACCCTGACTTCACGGCAGGGTGGTGTAGCCTGCGTCGATGATCGCCTTGCTGGTGGGTGGCGTGTTCGCCGTGGTCGCCTCCTGCATTCTTGCCTTCGTTTTCATCCGTCTGGCGCGACAGGAAAGCGGAAAGCACAAACGCTGAACGCGGGTGGTCACACCAGTCCGGCGAGGAACCGTTCGTAGTCCATGACCCGCACGTTCATCTTGGCGTAGGACCGGTCGTGGAAGGGTCGTCGAATCAACTGAAACGCGCGGATCCCGCCCAACTGGGTCTGGAAATGCAGCAGCGCCGGGGAGGGATCGAGTACTGGCAAATGGGCGCGACCAGTTTTCACCATAGTCGAAACTGGACACCCGTGAGTCAGGGTCGCGCGGCCTCACCGTGGTCACGGTTTCGAAACCTTGATGTCCGAGGCGACGGCGGCAGCCGCTGCGGCCGCCGCGCAGAAATCCCGCTGATCGCGCTTGCCCCTACGGGGTCGCGAAGCAGTAAAACGAACCGCGGCCGCCGCCGCTGGTGACGGTGCCCGAGATGCGGTTGACCAATTTGCCCCCGGCGTCGAGTTCCGACCCGCACCCGACCGTGTGGACAAAGTTCCATGACGGGTCCAGGCCATCGCCCTCGCGGTTCGAGTGACCGACGCTGGCAATGCCGGAACTGCTGGTCCAGTTCGAACAGTGGTGGTCGATGTCGACGGTGCCGTCGCCCCGGGACCCGGTCAGCATGTCGTGCAGGTTGGGCTGATGCTTGCCGCCCTTTTCATCGAGGATGATCTCGAAGGCGGGGTAGCCCATCGGCCAGGTCGCGCTGAGTTTGTCGCCCGGGCCCTGATCGGCGTGAAGCACTTCGAGACTGCTCGCCACAATGACGCCCTTGGCGTTGCGCCACGGGCCGGGACCAATTCGAGTATTCGCGTTCACCGTCGACGTGCTGAGGTAGGCGTGCCAAGTTTTCGCACCCAGCGCCGGCGATACGGCGGCCGCCAGCGTCTTGCAGTGCATGTCCGCGCCCTCAAGACCACCGAGATTGCCGCCCTTGCCCATGCCCCGGCTCGTGACGAAGAAGCTCATGGTGGTTGAAATTTCTACGGGACCGCCATCGCCCTTGGCCGGATCAACGGCAGGCGCCTGGTCGCGCGGTCCGTCGGCGGGGCCAACCGGGGGCCCAGCGTCGACGCCTGCGCTGCCAGCCGCGCCGCCTGTGTTCGTCGAACGATCCGCGCTGGGGCCTGCGTCTTTGCCCGCAGCGCCGCCGGCCGCCGCCGCCGCATCGGTGGTGGCCCCGTTGCCCGGCGTCGTGCCAGCGGTGCCGCCTGTTCCGCCCGCGCCGCCAGCCCCGATGTCATTGTCGCCCGCCTTTGGCTGTCCGGTGGCGCTGGTGCATGCGATTGCTAGAACGCAGGCCAGATATGAAAGCCAACTCGCAGGACCGCAGCTTGTTAGTTTCATCCGGTCGACGCTACACCACGGGTGAAGCAAATTTCCGATCAATTTGGATTGCGATTGCGAATAACAAAAGACCAATCACAATCACCGTGCAAAATGAAACCTTATTCAATTGCCCGGACATACCCGGGTTTGTCGGCACCAAGCGGTCCTGCTTTACTTCGTCCAGCGGAACCAGCCCTTGTCCATCATGATCGCCACCCCCCGATCCGCCCACAGCTTGTGCCCCGCCAAATTGAAGTGGTGGTCATCTTGTTGACCGGTCTTGTCGGCGGGCACAAGAGCCAAATTGGCGATTTGCGTAGGCAACATCGCCAGCATCGGCTGCATCGCCTTCGAAAAAGCGCTGCCCACGGCGATAACCGGGTCCGTCGCCTCGACCTCATAGCCGCACTCGAGAATCGGCAGATTGGGTTCTTGCAGATCGGCGCGCAGGTCGGAAATGATCTTGGCGAATCGAGTTGAGAATCCGGCCCAGTCACCTTGCGCCAGATGCCGATCCGTGACCCCCAGCATGACGAAGGCGCCTCCAAAGGTAACCTTCCCGATCAGGGGCTTGGCCTTGACGAGCAAGGCGCTGTACAGCGGCCCCCCCTTTTGCCAGTCAACGGTGGTCAAGGCCCCCGCCGCCTTCGAGACAGAAATGAAATGGTAATCGGGACCCGCAATGGCCGCTGAAGCCTTCAGCCACGCCATCCCGGGACCGCCCGCATGATCTGTGCTGGCAGGTTCGGTTGCGGTCCGCTCCTTGGCAGGGCTGAACTGACTTCCGCTGTAGCTCCACAGACGTTCCTGCGGGGTAAAAAAGTATTTGTCCAAATCGGCGGGGCCGGTGCCGTGTCCGACCATGTTCGAATGGCCGAAATGCAGAAAGACGATCGCCTTTTCTTTGGGAACCTTCGTGCCGTTGATGTCTATGAACACGCCCGAGGCACCCGCGGCGCCCCCTGCACCTGCGGCGCCCCCTGTACCCGCGGCGCCCCCTGCACCCGCGGCGCCAGACGTGCCTGCCGTCCCGCCGCCGGCCGCGCCACCCTTTCCCGCACCGCCTCCGGCGGATCCGCCTGCACCTCCGCTGGCTCCTCCGCTGGCTCCTCCGCTGCCCCCCGATGACTCATCGCCCTTTGGCGCCGGGGCGGTGTTGTCCTTGACCCCGCCGCAGGCGGCGTAATGCAGCATCGTCGCAGCAACCATTGGCCCCCAAAGGCCGAATCGCCCCATTTTGCGCGTGAAGAATGCCATTCACATGGTGTTGGAAGTGCAGACAGATACCGGGACAAAAAAGGCACCCGGGCGCCGGGGGAATGGGCGTTCCCGTCGGGCTGCCAGCTACTTGAGCAGGCCGTACACGCGCAGGAATGCAGGCGAGGTCGCGTTGACGTTGGCAAAACTGTTCACATAGACCTTGCCGTTGGCCACGGTCGGTGGGCTGAATTTTGCCAGGTTGCCCAGGTTGTCACGCGTCGAATTGACGGTGCTGTCCCACAGCTTCTTCGAGGGATCCATTGCGTCCAACGCGATCAAACCGCCCCGGGCGATGTTGTGCCAGGAGTCGCCGTTTGTCGTCACGGCCGCCCACACGATGCCGGTGCCGGGCATATCGCCATTGGACGAAACGACAACGGTTCCGCCCGGGTGCGAAGGCTTTCTGTCCTCGAAAGCGCCGACAGGCGCAGCGCTGAGCTTGCTGTTCGCGTATGAGTAGACGCGCAGGCCAGTGTTGTCCGGCCAGACGTAGATCCGGTTGTTCCAGAAGGTCAAATTGTGCATTTCGGCCTGCGCGCCCTTCGGGACGGCGACGCGCTGGGTGATGGTATCGCCGCCTGCGTTGAAATGGGTCATGTTCATCTGGTCAATCAGATAAATGACGCATTCCTTGCCGCCCGCCACCAGTTGATTTGAATTCGGTATCAGAACGACGCCGGCGGTCAGGTCGGCGTCATTGCTGTTCAGGGCTCCCGCATTCGACGGGGTAAACCAGTCGCCCAGCTTCGTATCCAGGCCCAGCCGAACCACGCTCATCCCGGTGGCCTTGCCATCGGCCGTGAAATCGCCGTTGCCCGTCGTGAAAAAGATGCCCTTGTCGTTCCCAGCCAGGCCCACGCCAGATTGCCAGATCGCGCCGCGGGTGCCATTCGGACTGGTGTTGTATGTGCCTTTGAGTTGCAGGGTCCCCGGATCGTAGCTGAGCACCCACCCGTGATAGGGGTTGTCGTCGCAGTGGCTGCCGATGCCGATGTACAGGACCCCGTTGTTGAGCAGGAGGCCCGGGCGCACCATGTGTTTCCAGCCGTCGAGCTTGATCATCCCGCCAACGGAACCGGCGCCTGAACCAGGTACCGAGGCATCGATGGCCACCGGGCTGCCCGCGGTGTCTGCGCCCGTCAGAATATCGATGGCGTGCAGTTTGTTGACGTAGGTACCGCCAATCTTGCCGGACTTCGACACCAAGTACATCTTGCCCGACGCCAGATCGATGACCGGCGTCGACGTGATTCCGACGAACGGATACATGTCCTGGCAGATGGTGTAGCCGTTCATCTTGATGACGGTGTCGACCTTGATTTCGGCGGGCGGCGCCAGTTGGCGCGTCCACAGTGGCATCATCGCGGCTGGGTCGTCGGCGTCAAATGCGTAGACGTTGTTGGTGGACGTGACGACGAAGACCACGTTGTGCGTGGCGCCCTTGATCATCAGGCCCGGGACATACAACGGTTGTCCGTACGGATTGCCGTCGTAGGGTCGCGTGAACAGCAGGCCAAATCCGTCGGCGGCACCCACGTTGGCCACCGTTAGCTTCTTTTCGCTGGTATTGGAACCCGTTCGCGCGTTGTCGTAGCGATTGGTAAGTACGGCAAAGTCGCCAGCGGGTTGTGGGGGCATGATCGTTCCCCCGTCCGTTGTCCCGCTTGCAGGCTTGTCGACGCCGCCGTCACCGACCACAGTGCCCCCCGTGCCGGCGCTGCCTGCCGCGCCACCTGCGCCGCTGCCGGCTTGTCCGGCGCCCGCCGTCCCGCCGCCGCCCGCCCCCGCCTTGCCCCCGATGCCGGCCGCTCCCATGGCACTGCCGTCTGCATTGTCATCGGGTGGTGTCGTTTCGCCTGCCCTTTGCCCAGAGGGTCCGCACCCCGCGCAAAGCGCGATGGCAAAGAGCGAGCGAAAAGCGACCTTGCTGCTGTTATTCATGCGCGGTGTTCTCCACCGGGGGATATGTCCGCGATGGAGTGGCAGGTTTCACTATTTTTTCTGACACCGACCGACTCGTCGCACTACAGAACTCGACAATGTGTCCCAAAGACGGAATCAGGTTTCAGTCAGGTTTCGGTAATTGCCGTCTTATTGTTCAATGTGTAATAGCTTTATCCGAGCGTTGACGTTGTCAGTGCCGCAGCTCAAAGTACGCATATGCGAACGTCTGGGGTTCGAATTGTTTCGGTGGCGATAGTTTCCTTTGTCACAGCCGTCGTCGGATGCGGCTCGGGTCAACGCAAGGCCGAACCCGTCATCGATCCCCCTGATCCGACGTTCGATGTGGATGCCATGCCGGCATCGATGTCGAAGGCCCCTTCCGATGCGATGGCGGCTGTGATCCGCGATGCGTCCGCCGCCCCTTCGGGAGATGGGCCGGCGGCGATGTCGCCCTTGCCGCCGGTTGACGCCTTGGCCGGCGCCGATGACGGCGGCCCGGCGACGCCCATTCCCATCACAGTTACCTGCAAGGAGGCCAGGCTGTGTGACAATTTCGAAAGCTACCCCGTTGGGATGCCTCCCGGCGCGCCTTGGATCTTGTCGCCCCTCAGTGGCGGTGCCACGCTTGTGGTGGACGGCACGAAGGCTTTTAGCGGGACCAAGGCGATCTTGGTGAAGACGCCCGGCGGCGTCGCGGGGGCGCGGATGCGTGTGGGCGCCCCGGTGTTGCCGTTGCCCGATAACGATATGTACGGGCGAATGATGGTGTGGCTGACCGACAGCCCAGTCGGCGCGGTTCACTGGAATAACATCATTGCCAGCGGCGCGCTTCCGGGCGGTACGTCGTCAATCTACGCGTACGGCGCCATGTACAGGAACTTCATGGCCAACTACCAGCCGAACGACTGCGCCGCCACGTCTAAAACGCCGTTTCCGACGGGCCACTGGTCATGTTTGCAGTGGCAATTCGATGGTTCGAAAGATCCCGCCACGGGCATGCTCCGGAACACCTCGCGGCTGTGGATGGATGGCGTCAGCGTGGGTGACCAGACGGTGGTCAAGTTTGCAGCGGCCTGCGTGGGGGCTCGCACCGAATGGATCGCGCCCATCTTTACGACGCTTTCAGTCGGCTGGACGAACTACCAGACGTCGATTCCGATCTCGATGTGGATAGACGACGTCGCCATCGGCGACAAGATGATCCCCTGTCCCGCGGCCAAGGCCCCGTAAGGGCGCCGTCTAGCGGGCCCAGGGCAGCCAGCCTTTGTCCTTCATCAGAGCGACGCCGCGATCTGACCACAGTTTCAGCCCCGCGAGGTCGAAGTGGTGATCGTCCTGCATGGTGATCGTGTCGTCCACGGGGACCAAGGCCAGATTGGCGATCTTGCCCGGCAGCGATGTCATGAGGGGTTGGACGATCTTGGCGAACGGACTGCCGACCTTGATCGTGGGATCGGTTGCGCCAATTTCGTAGTCGCACGCCATGACGGGAAGGTTGGGCTCTTTCATGTCGGCGCGCAGGTCGGCAATCAGCTTTGAAATACGCGCCGGAAATCCCGGCCAGTCGCCTTCTGGCAGATGCCGGTCGGTCACGCCCAGCATCATGAACGCACCGGCAAAGGTCACCTTGCCGATCAGGGGCTTGATCCGCGCAAACAGGGTGCTGTACAGCGGGCCACCCTTTTGCCAATCGCTGGTATTCAAGAAGGACTGTGCCCGGGCAACAGAGATGAAATGGTAGTCGGGTCCTGCCAAGGCGGCCGCTGCCTTCAACCAGGCCATACCGGGGCCACCTCCGACTTGGTCTGGGTTGAAGGGCTCAGTGGCGGTGCGTTCCTTGGCGGCCGTGAACTGGGTGCCATCGTAGCTCCACAAGCGAGCCTGGGTATTAAAGAAGTAATTGTGTAATTCGGTGTTGCCGGTTCCGCGCCCGACCATATTTGAATGGCCGAAATGAACGAATACGATGGCCTTTTCTTTGGGGACCATTGTGCCGTTGATGTTGATGACGATCCCCGAGGCGGGGACGGGCGCGCCACCGGCGCCACCAGCGGCCCCACCAGCCCCCCCGGTGCCCGCAGTTCCCCCTGCACCCGCGCCCCCTGCACCCGCGGCGCCCGCGCTAGTCGTTCCCCCCGCGCCGCCTGTCGCGCCCGCCGTTCCCGAGGCGCCCGCCGCGCCGCTGGCGCCACCGGCGCCGGGCTGGTTCGCAGTGCCCGCTCCTGCTGTACCTGAACTTCCCGCTGACGAGTTGTCCGGCGCCGGATCGGGGCTTGAGTGGTCCTTGACGCCGCCGCAGGCGGGCAGGATTAGACCGACGGTTAACAGGGACAATCCGAAAGAGGCTTGCGTTGCCCTGTAACGCGACTTCGACATCGTGGAACCTCCCAGGCGGTATTCATGTGGCGCCGTGCGCCCCCCTTGCCGGCGCCGGACGTGCGGCTAGTAGCAGTGATGTCCGTCAGCGGGACAAAGGTTACGGTCGCCCTTGGCGGGCGGGCGACGGCGGGCGGGGCCCTATCTGTCCCTGGTACTGCGCGGCGACTTCCTGGGTCGCGGCATCGGGCGGCCCCAGTTCCACCAGGGCGCGGTGCAGAAGGCGCGCGGCGCTTTCGCTATCGCCCCTCAAGAACTGCAAATAGCCCAGCCACGCGACGGGCAAAGCGGCGCCGGGGTTGAGGCGTATGGCCGCATCCAGGTCGGCCCGCGCCGCCCCCACCTGATCCAGCAACGTCCGCGTGGCGCCCCGGCGGGTATAGAAGATCGACAGCTGCGCAGGCTCCAGGGTGCCCTCGGGACACAAGGCCAGCGCGCGATCATGGTGGGCGAGGGCGTCCTGCAACAGTACTGCGGAGCGTGTGTTGATGCCGTGGGTGAACAGGTCACCGCCGACGGCGCTGTGGGCGCGACAGGATTGCGGGTTCACCGACAGCGTGGCGGCCGCCAGTGTGGCATCGTCGCGCCAGTCCAGGTGCCGCCGGTTTGCGATGCCGATCCAGATGAGGACGACAAGCCAGCCCAGCGCGCGTGTGGTCGTCTGGCCCGGTAGCGACAGCCGCGGCACGATCCGCGCGGTTGCAAAAGCCGCTGCCACGGCGATCCCCACAAGCGGCAAGTACAGGAAACGTTCGGCAGCTGGTACTGGTATGGGCACGATGTTGGCGACAGGCCCCAGTGCCAGGGCGAACCACCCCAGGCCGTAGGCGATGCCGCGCTGGCCGCGCAGGGCAGTCACCGCGATCGCGCCGGCGAACGCGACGCCAACCAGCACCGCCGGGATCCACGTGGTCACCGACCGGTCTTCGAACGCGAAGAATCCCCCGTAGTCCGCGCACAGCGGCCAGGGAAGGGCCACAAGGCGCAGGTAATGGGCGAACACCGTCGGCATGCCGCCAACGGTCGTCGCAAGCGAGCCACCCGGATGGCGCCCGTAGGTGCCCGCGACGTTCATCGGTCCAAAACGCAGCGCCAGGTAGCCCAGGGTGACGACGGCGAACAAGCCCAGTCGCGCCAGCCGCTGGTGCAGGGCGCGGGCAAACCCGTCGGTGTCAGCGCCAACGACGACAAACCCCAGCCACAACAAAGGCATGACCACCGCCGATTCTTTCGACAGCAGCGCCAGTGCATAAGCGAAAAGCGCGCGGCCCGTGGCGCCGCGTTCGGCCCACAGCAGGGCGCCGAGCACGAACACCGTCACCAGGCTGTCCTCCCGAAAAGACGCGTTGTCGACGGTCTCGGTGACGACGGGGTGCACGGCGAAAAGCAAGGCGGCCACCAGCGCGAACGCCCGATTTGGTGCGGGCAGGATCCTCCGGGTGAACGCCAGCAGCAGCAGAGCCGCCGCCAGGTGCCACAACAGGCTTTGTGTCTTCGCGATCGCCGGCGCGGTGCCGAAGACGTGGTCGACCATGTAACTGAAGGTCACCAGCGGCCGCCAGGTGCCTTCGAAGGACGCCGCGAAGTAGTCGCGCGAAAACAGCGTGCCCACCGCGCCCGAGCCCAAAAAGGGGCCCGCGCGGGCAATGACCAGCGTTTCGTCGTAGGTGTAGCCGTTCGTCAGCGCGCGCGCGAACGCCAGTAGCATGACAAGCGCGATGATCCAGGGCTGCTTGTCGAAGGTGCGGACAGCGAACGGGTGGGGCCCGCGGACGCGCACGGCCATCTACGGTCCGGCGTCGACGGGATCGAAGGTGATGCCGCCATCGGGCCGCACCCCGCAACGCAGGGTTGCGTCCTGCGGGCAATCGTCGATCACGTCGGGGATGCCGTCCTGGTCGGCATCAGGCAGGGGACCTGCGCCCAGCAGGATGACCTGTTCGTGCCAGGTCTGCGGCAGGACGTTCACACGGGCCGCCCCTTCAGCGACAAGCATCGTGTCAACCATGCCGCGGGCAATCACCTTCAACGATCCCGTGAACGGGCCGCCCAGTTGCACCAGGACCTTGCCGAGGGGTTGCTCGACGGTTGGGGGCGCCAGTGTTCCCGTTTCGGGCAAGCGTTTGCGGAAAATCGAGGCGTCGCCGCCCAACACAACGATGTCAACGAACGCGGGCATCGCGCCGTTGCTGTCAATGAGGGTTAGCTGGACACCCGTTGCGCCGAGTCCCTCGTCCCCGCACGCCGCCAGCGGCACGCACAACCACAGCAGCCAGCCACAGCGGGACATCATCGACCGTGCGTCTCGGTGCCCAATTTTTCCAGGTCGAGGGTGATGGTCTTGTCCCGGTCGGCGTCGAACTGTACGGGCGTGCCCAGGTAGCCCTTGTACTTGGCGATGGCGCGGTGGGGACCCTCGGTCAGCATGACGGGATTCGTGCTGGGCTCTTTGGCGCCGTCGACGAATATCTCGCTCATCTCCGGTGTCACCTTGAAGATGATCGTGACTTTGCGAGCCGACGGCGCCTCGACCTCGGCGGCGGGGCGGACGGCATCGCCACGCATGCGCGGAACGACAATCATCGCCACCAGCGCGAAAACGGGGATCGGAATCAGCCACGGCCATTTCGGTCTTGGCCGCGGCACGGGCTCGGGCTGACCGGTTCGGATCTGTCCCGGCGGCGTCAGGGTGGTGGCGGCCACTCCGGGGCTGGGACGTGAAGACCGATCGAGTTCGAGTACGGCGTCCGGGCGATTGCTGGGGCCGGTCGCCGTCCGGGGCCGGCTGGGGGCCGATGCCCGCGTGGCCAGGTCGACCAGCACCGGCGCCGCCAACGCTTTCACCGCCGAGGATTCTCGAAATGTGGCGTCGGCCGCGGGTGGTGCTGGCATCGGTTTCCGGGGCTCCGACGCGGCGGCCGCCCGGGCGGTCAGGGCGGTCTTCAGCAAGGTCGCGAAGTCACCCGCGGTGGGGGGACGACGGTTGCGATCCTTGTGCATGGCCGACTCCACCAGACGCACCAGTTCCGGCGGGGCCTCGGGACAGAATTTTGCCAGCGGCGGGGCGGCGCCCGAGACCACCGCGGTCAGCACCTGCATGACGTCTTCACCGTCGAACGGGGGACGCCCCGCCAGCATGTAGTACATGACCACGCCCATCGCATAGACATCGACGCGCACATCCACGTCTGCGGCACCGGCCGCCTGTTCGGGCGCCATGTATTGCGGCGTTCCGACGGTGAATCCGGCGCGTGTTCCTTTGACCCGCTTGCCGACGCTGGCCAGCGCCTTGGCGATGCCGAAATCCAGAATGCGCGGCGTCTCGCGGCCGCCAGGCGACTGCGCGAAGAAGATATTGTCCGGCTTGATGTCCCGGTGAATCAGGCCAAGCGCGTGCGCCGCCCCCAGGCCCGACAAAAGTTCGAGCGCCGTGGCGACGACGTTTGCCGCCTCCATGCGCCCAGCCCGCTCGAGGCGTGCGCCCAGCGTTTCGCCACGCAGGCGATCCATGACGAAGTACAGCGCACCGTCGGGCGTCAGCCCCATATCGGTGACGCTGATTATGTTGGGATGCCCGATCGCGGCGGCCGCCCGTGCTTCGGCTTCGAATCTCTCTCGCACATCGTCGACAGCGGCCAGTTCGGGCCGCAGCACTTTCACTGCGACAGGCTTTTGCAGCAGCAGGTGCTGCGCCTCGTACACCAGCCCCATCGCGCCGCCGCCAAGCGGTTTGCCGACTAGATATTTCCCTTCCAGGATCTGACCCTCGGTCAGCGGCGTCGCCGGCGCGGGGGTCACGTCCAGATCCATTGGCCCCATTCTTATCGACCGGGGCCAAAGGCCGAAATTTGTTGTGCAACGCAATGCGCGATTTGTGCGGGCCGCACACCGCCGAGCACCCGGCTGGAGCGGGTCCGGCATTCGTGATTAAGTGACCCTGCCGTGCAAATGCGACGCCTCGACCGCTGCCCCGCCTGCGACGCTGGCGCCCAGGTTGCGGTGTACCCGCACAACGATCTCACCGAGATCGACGCCTCGGCGTCCGAGATCGGGCCCGAACTGAGGCACAGCGATTTCGTGATCTGTTCGCGCTGCGAGCTGCTGTACGCGCAGTGGCGACAGGTCGACAACGAGATGGAAGGCTACTACGGCCTGTTCGCGAAATACGAGCACCGGACCTATGCGCTTTACCCGCCGCCGGCGTCCTACCTGCACGCGAAAGAGCGTCGCATTGCCCGGGTGGTCGACGATCTTTCGCGGCTGGGCCTGCTGCGGCCCGGGATCAAGGTTCTGAATCTGCGCTGCGAGGCGGGCGCCCTGGCCGCGGCCCTTCGCGCGAAACACGGCATTACCGACGTCGACGGGCTGGAATACTTCGATACCAACCTGCGCTATGCCCGTGAGCAGGGTCTGATGAAGAACCTGGCACCGTTCGTCCCGAACAAGTTCAAGATTCCATTCGCCGCATCCGCCTACGACCTGATCGTCGCCAATCACATCATGACCCACGCCATCGATCCCCGGCAGATGCTGGCCGATCTGCGCGGCCTGTTGGCGCCCGGGGGTGCCATCTTCCTGTACGGCGAGGTCGACCACGTGGCGGCCTTCGGTGCCGGCTGGCATTTTGCCCAGTTGGGCATCAACAACTTTCACAAGCAGCTTTTGACTGACGCCAGCCTGGAAAATATGTCGCGCCTGGCGGGCTTCAGCTACCAGTTCGTCGGTCGCGGCGCCCCGCACTTCTTCGATGCCCTGATTCGCCCGGCGCCCGCAGTCGCACCGGGTGATCTGCGCCGCGGGGATTCGGCGTCGATGGCCCGTGCCTTCCGCCGCTGGGGGCGCCTGCACCTGATTGCGCGCCTCAAGCGCGAGACCGAGCAGCGACTGCCGGGCGCCGTGGGCCTGGCCCGTCGTCTGTTGGGACGCGGCGCGGCCGCTGTTACACCTCCGCACTAGGTGCCAGACGACGCGAGGGTGGCAAAGGGGGGTACAATCAAACACCCCGTGCAGCGCCGCCTTGTTGTGATGATTGTGTGGCTTGCTGGGTGCCGGGCGGCCAATCCCGCCTACACGCCCTTCCAGATCGCCGCCGATGCCAGCGATTTATCGCGTGCGGACGGTGTTGTCGAACCGACCAGCGACGGCAATGACTTTTCCCGCGTTCCCGCCATCACCTGTCCTGCCGACAACAACCTGATACTGTGTTGCCGGTTCGAGGGGTCCTTGAAGGACGAATCGCCGTCCAAGCTGAATGTCCAGTCAGGCACCGTTCGTTTCGCCCCCGGCAAGGATGGCCAGGCCGTGCGCATTGCAGCCGATAGCATGGTCCATACGCCCATGGGCGTCGTGCCGGCTTCGGCGCATGCGACGCTTGAGGCGTGGATTTCGCCGTCGACCCTTCCCGAAGGTTCGCAACGCGCGGGAGTCCTCGACCACAACAGCGGCTATTCGATCTTCGTCTATCCCAGTGGGGTAATCAGATGTGGCGGCGTGGGCGCGATGGAGCTCTTGTACTCGCCGCCGGGTTTGATCAGGGCAGGCGTCTGGTCAAGTGTGGCCTGTGTCGTCGACGACAACACGATGACCCTGTGGGTGGACGGCGTCTTGAAGGCGTCGCAGGCCAAGCAACCCACCACCACCATGATGGGGACGGAGGTGGTGATTGGCGCCAATAATGTCGACAGCGCCAACCCCGACCTCGATCCCTTCGACGGCATGGTCGACAACGTTCGCATATGGCATAGCATTCGTACCCCCGCGCAGATCTGCGCGGCGTCGTTGAACTGTCAGCCCTGAGCTGTCAGTCCGCAGGAGGCGTTCGGGGGACAAGCGGCGAGGGGGTGCCGGCGTCTTTCTTGCGCAGATCAATCACCGGTGAACAGGGTCTCGATGGCAGCCGTCAGCAGCTTGTTGTTGGCGTCGAACATGTCGCGCACGTCAAAGCGCGGGATCTCCCAGCGCGCTGTCAGATCCTGCGGCTTGCACACCCGCCGGGCCATGGTCACGCCTCCGATGAAACCCAGCTCCTTCATGACCATCTTCGTCAGGTGGTTCCAGGTGCCCGGCCCGCCGTACGGATAGGCCACGTGGATATCGCGCAGGCCCACCTTGTCGCGGAAGAACTGCGCCGCGGTGGACAGTTCGTGGCGCTGGTCGGCCTCGCTCAGGCGGCTGAGCATGGGATGGCTGTGCGTGTGAATGCCGATGTCGTGTCCGGCGGCCTGAAGGTCCTTCAGTTCGTCGACGCCCAGGTAAACGCGCTTGGCCAGTGGGGCCTCGGGGCCGAAGGTCTCCTCGACAATCTTTTGTAAAATGGGCGATACGACTTCGTAGGGCAGCTCGTAATTCAGCGCCAGCTTGAAGTTGCGCGTCTCCTCGTTGTCGTAACGGTACGGGTTGCTGATGCCCAGGATCTTCGGATCATCCAGTTCGTAGGCGTGGCGGACGGCGGCCAGGCGTTCGTTGAACCGCCGGCGAAATTCGTCGATGCCCAGCTTGCCATGCAGCAGGTGAATGCGGTGCACATCCAGCAATCGCCCATTCACCAGTGGGGCGCTGGGGCAGTAGACGCTGGCGGGAACCTTCCAGCGCGCCAGGACGGGCGCCGCATGTTCGTGGAAATCTTTGAGGCCGTCGTCGAAGGTCAGCACCGCCACCGAATGCGGCAGCTTCAGGTCGGCGTTCAGCAGCTGCGCCATCGTGACGAACTGGAATTCGCGGCTTAGCTGTTCGACCTGCTGATCCAACTCTTCCGGCGTGATGCCGTTAAGCCCCGGGAACGGCGCCCCGGCTTTGGGGTGGCAGTAGTGATAGCTGAGAATAAGCGCGTGGCGATCTTCGATCGACGGCAGGCTGGGCTGAAAATCAAAGTCGATGTTGCTGGCTGTGATGTGCTTGGTGCGCTTGACCCGCAAATCGTGGGCGCGCGCCTCAAGTGGATTCATCACCGGCCAGCGCCCCGGCAGAACCAGTGCCAGGCTGTCGCACGCATCGTCGTAGATCTGGACCAGCGGGACCCTGGCATTGGCGGCGCGCACCGCCGTGCTGATGGCGTCCTGGTATTCGTGCGACGAAATCAGCACGACGTCCACCTCGTCCCATTTGACGGCGGAAAGGTCCAGTTCGGGATAAACGGAAAATGGCTCTTGTTCGCCGCGCAGGTGGTCGAAGGGGACGAATCCTGCGACCGTCACCTGCGGGAAATCCGGGATGTACATGTACAGGCACCGCGTGTGCTGGCGCGTGCCGGCGATGAGAACACGCGTCGGACGTTCGGCCCACGACAGCATCGCCTTTTCCAGTTCGTACTTGGCGCGGTAGTCGCGGTACCAGGCGGCTATCTTGTTTTCTTCTTCGAGGTACTTGTCCCGCTCGCCGGTGTCGTAGGCCGCCAGGTACTTCTGCGTGACCACCGCCCATTCGGCGTCGGCGCGCTGCTTGCGCAGTTCCAGCAGGCGATCGATGAGCTCGGGCCTGCGGTAAGGCGCGCAGTCGACCAGGCGGCCTTGCAGATACAGATAATCGATTGCGGTCCCCAGCGCGCAGACCAGCGCATCGAGGGGCGTCTCGACAATGGGTTCTTTGTTGATGTTGAACGACGTGTTCAGTACCAAAGGCACGCCGGTGCGGTCGAAGAACGCCTTGATCATCCGGTAGTAGTCGCCCTGCTCGGCCTCGGTCACCGTCTGCGGGCGCGTCGTGTGGTCGATGTGGGTGACGGCGGGGATGAGGGTCCGTTTGGGCTCGCGCACACGCGGAAGCAGCAGCATGAAGGGGCTGGGACCGTCCAGTTCCAGCCATTCGGCGGCGTGTTCGGCCAGGATGCTGGGCGCATACGGGCGGTAGCCCTCGCGGAACTTCACCGACCCGTTCAGGTGATCCTTCATGTGCAGCTGGCGGGGATCGGCGACGATCGATCGATGGCCAAGGGCGCGCGGCCCGAACTCGGAGGCGCCGTCGAACCACGCCACGACCTTGCCGTCGGCGACCAGATTGCCCACCTCGGCCGGGGTGGCGGGCCGGTGCTTGATGTCAAATCGGGCCAGCACGTCGCCGATTTCCTGATCCGTATACGACCGCCCGGTGTACGCGTGCTTCATCGTGGCGCGGGCGCGCCGGGATTTGTCGGGCCGCAGGATGTTGAAGTACCCCCACAGCGCCAGGCCGAACGGCATCCCGGTATCGGAACAACCGGGCTGAACCCAGACTTCTTTGATGGGCGTTTCTTCCAGGATGCGCAGGTTCGCGGCGCCGTTCAGGGCCACGCCACCCGACACGCACAGGCGCGTGCTGCCGGTCTTTTCGTGGGCGTACTTCGCCATGCGCACGAACTGCCGCTCGCATTCTTGCTGAACATCGTAGGCCACGCGCGCCGGATACGGCTCTGTGACCCGTTCGCGGTCCTCGCAGCGCTGCACGCCCTTGGCGACCAGACGCGAATTGGGAAATCGCGTGAAAAACCCGCTGTAGTCCGTGGTCATGCCCTGGTCCTGCGGCTGAAAATCCAGCACCGGGCCGGGCTGGTGTTCGCCGTACGGGGCAAGCCCCATGACCTTGCCGTAGCCCTTTTCGGGGCCGTAGGGCAGCACGCCGCCCGTTATCATCGAATACAGGCGGCCGATGCCCCAGTGGTTGCCGCGTTCGATGTCGCGCGTCTGGTCGTAGGTCATGTGGAACAGCGACTGCGTGTTCAGGCGCGATCCGACTCCGTCGACCACCAGCACGGCGGCCTCGTCGTAGCCCGACGGGTAAAACGCGCTGGCGGCGTGGGCGCTGTGGTGGTCCGCGACCAAGATCTTGTCGCGTGGGAAATCCAGATTGACCTTCAGATAGTCGTGTTCAAGCTTGCGGTAACCGGGGCCGCTGTTGATCCAGCGCGGCACGCGCGCGTAGTCGGTGACGATGTAGTCGACCTGCCGCAGATCTTCGAGCCCCATCGTCTGCAGGCAGTAGTGGATGCCGCGCAGGGGGAACAGGTAGGTGTGCTTGATGCGGGTGATGCGATCTTCGCCGATGCAGACGTACTGGATGGCGCCGCCGTCACGGGGGATTTTCAGCAGGGCGGCGGCCGCCTCGTAGTTGCCGAAGTTGGGCACGCCCAGCACATAGATGTAGTCGTTTTCTTTCATGTTAATAGGCCCTTGCGGGCATTCCAGGTCTTTACTAGAGGCCCCAGGCGAAAGCAAACAACGGGGCCGCGTGGTTCAGAATATCGATTCAAGAAATTCGGGGCGCCGTCCGATGACGCAGGGACCATGGTCTCCTACACGGATCGCGCGTTGCTGGCAGGGGCTGGTGGCAAATGGGCATGCGCCCTCGTGGTGGGAATGGCGGCGGTGGTTTTCGCCCCGTCCCGCGCGCACGCGCAGGGCATCGTTTTCGATGTCGCCACCGAGCGGGCCAGCAACGGGCCAACGGGTAGTTTGACCTGGTCACACACGATCGCGGCCGAAGGTGCCGACAATCCGATGCTGGTCGTCGGCGTGTCCACCACGGGCGCGATCGCGGGTGTCACTTATGGTGGTCGGGCGATGGCCCAGCGCGGGACCGGGGCGGCCACCGGCGGGGCGTGTCGCATGTACCTTTTCTCGCTGGCAAATCCCCCCGCTGGCGAAAACCAAATCGTGGTCAGCGTCGGTGGTGATAGGGCGCCGGTGTCGGCAGGTGCGTATTCGTTTACCGGTGTGAATCAAAGCGATTTTGGGCCCTTCGTCGCCAGCAACGGCAACGGTGGCGTGTTGGCCCAGACCATCACGGCGGCACAGGGCGAGTATGTGGTGGATACGATGTGCCAGGTTCCGTCGGCGTCGGGCGTGGTCTCGGCTGTGGCGACGGCCCCCCATCAGACGCGGCGCTGGACCGCGGTGGATGACGTTTCGGGCGTCCGTGGCGCGGGCAGCACCACCGACGGCGCGCACACGGGAACGACGGTTGCCCCAGGCTACGCGATGAACCACGGCGGCAAGTGGGCCGTCGGCGGCTTCGCGCTGAAGAAGGTGGCACGACCCACCGGTCGCGCAGCGATCATCGAGTCGGCTTTGCAGGGTGTGGCGTCGCTGCTGGGCGTTCGCCCCTGAACGTCCGGCGCGGTGCTAACCTGAACGCCGCGAATGCAGCCGGCGCGCATCGGCCTTGATCTCGACGGTACGATCGCGCTGTACGGCGACGTCTTCCACCGCTGCGCGACCACGCATTTCGCGATGCCCGCGCAGGTGCCGGTCGATAAATCGGCCATCAGGCAGTGGTTCCTTGGTTCGGCGGCGGGTCATATGGCGTGGACTGAATTGCAGGGGCTGGTTTACGGACCGCATATGGGCTCGGCCAAGATTGCCCCAGGTCTGACAGCGTTCCTGCGCTTCTGCCGCGCGGAATCAATCGCCATTTCCGTTATCAGCCACAAGACCCAGTTCGCCGAACGCGGACCGCGGTTCGATCTTCACCAGTCGGCGTGGGATTGGTTGGGACGGCAAGGTCTTTTCGATGAGGGACTGGTCGACAGAAGCCGCGTCTTCTTCGAGCCCGATCGCGACGCGAAGGTGGCCCGCATCGCCGCCGAGGGGTGCACCGCCTTCGTGGATGATCTGGAAGAAGTGCTGACACACGAATCGTTCCCCATTGATGTGGAACGGATTCTGTACGCGCCCGGGCGGGTGGAATCGCTGTCGGGGAAAATCAAGATCCTTTCTGACTGGGATCGCGTCAAGGCGTTCTTTCAGCGTCGGGCCCAAGGATGATCGAGGCGCGCATATCGGACGCGGTTGAAACGGCCCTTGGCGCCCGGCCGCTGGTGGTCACGCGGTTGCCGGGGGGCAGGAACAACATCGTTGCGCGCGTCGTCCTGCCGGAGCGCACCGTCATCGCGAAGCTGTATTTTCGGCACCCCGGCGATTCGCGCGATCGGCTGGGGACGGAATTCGGGGTGCTGGGCTTTCTGTGGGACAACGGGTTGCGGACGATCCCACGGCCGATTGCCTCGGATGTCGCTGCTGGTGTGGGGATTTACGAATGTGTCGAGGGCACGCCCGTCGATCCGGGCGGCGTGGGCCCGTCCGAGGTCCGACAGCTTGCGGACCTTCTGGTCGCGCTGTGGAAGCTGCGGTCACGTCCGGGGGCCGACAGTTTGCCGCACGCGTCCGAGGCCAGTCTGTCGTTGCGCGCGTGCGTGGATGGCCTGGCAGTGCGCCTCGGGCGCCTGGAACAAACGCTGACGGGGCCGGATGTCGATGCCGCCCGGCACCTGGTGCGCGATGTGTTGCGACCGGCGTTCGAGCGCATTTCGCGCGCGACCGCGAACGCTGCGGTTCGATCAGGCCTTGATCTCGACGCTGGGCTGGCGCCGGACCGCCGGACCATCAGTCCTGCAGATCACGGGTTTCACAACGCCCTGTCGGGCGCAGCAGGTCTTGTGTTTCTGGACTTCGAGTACGCCGGCTGGGACGATCCGGCGCAGATGTTGGCGAACGCGTGTCTGCAGCCCCAGATCCCGATGCCCGTCGCGCTTCGCGCAGGATTCCTGGCCGACACGATCGCGCGCCTGCATGCGGACCGCGCCGATGCACGGACGCTGGCGCAGAGGGTGAGGGTGCTGTACCCGCTGCTGGCCTTGCGGTGGAGCCTGATCATGCTGAACGAGTTTTTGCCCGTGGATGGTCTGCGCCGCGCCTTTGCCGGCGCGCCGACGGTGGGCAGGCCGCAGGGTCAGCTGGATGGCGCGCGCCTGCAGGCGGACGAGGCGCTTGCCCATGCCGAGACGAGATCCTTTCTCGACGAGCTGGTGGAATCGGCATGAGCCCGACGGGCGCGACCCTTGACGAACGGGCGCTCGCGCAGCGACGCCGCATCATCAGGATGCTGGAGCGGGCCGGCCGTGGTCACGTCGGCTCGCCCCTGTCGGTGATGGAGATCATCCGCGTGCTCTACGACGACATCCTGCACGTCGATGCGTCCCGGCCCGACTGGCCGGATCGCGATCGGTTCATCCTGAGCAAGGGGCACGCGTGTCTGGCGCTGTATCTGGTGCTGGGCGAAAAGGGATTCTTCCCGGCCGAGGAACTGGACCGCGTGTGCAAGTTCGGCGCGATGCTGGGCGGCCATCCGGAATCCCACAAGATTCCAGGGGTCGAGGCCAGCACGGGGGCGCTGGGGCATGGCCTGTCCATCGGCGTGGGTTTTGCGCTGGCCGCGCGCATCGACAAGCGGGCCTGCCGAACGTTTGTCCTGGTCGGCGACGGCGAGTCGAATGAAGGCAGCGTGTGGGAGGCGGCCCTTTGCGCCAGCAAACACAAGCTGGACGCCCTGACTGTCATCGTCGACTACAACAAGATGCAGTCCTATGGCTCGACCTTCGAGGTGCAGGACCTGGAGCCGCTGGGCGCCAAATGGGCCAGCTTCGGTTTTGCCGTTCGCGAGGTCGACGGCCACGATGTGGCGGCGTTGCAAGGGATCTTCGGGCAATTGCCATTCGAGGCGGGCAAACCCAGCTTGATTGTGGCGCATACGGTGAAGGGCAAGGGGGTGCCTTTCGCCGAGGGAAATCCGGAATGGCACCACAAGGCCAAATTGACCGCGGACGAACTGGCGCGCCTGTACGCAGCCTTGGGTGGACCGCCATGAGGATTGCGTGCCTGACCGCCGTGTACGAACTGGCCCGCCGCGACCAGCGTGTCGTATTCATCGGGTCCGACATCACCAAGCGCAGCCTGGAAAAGTTCGCCGCCGAGATCCCGGAACGTTTCTTCATGGAGGGCATCTACGAGGGCCACCTGGTCGGGATGGCGGCCGGCCTGGCGCTGTCGGGCAAGATCCCTTACCTGAACACGATCAATACCTTTCTGACCCGTCGCTGTTACGAGCAGATCCTGATCGACGTGGGGCTGCACAATCTGCCGGTTCGGTTGCTGGGCAGCGGCGGCGGCGTGGTCTATGCGCCGCTGGGTCCCACGCACATTGCCAATGAAGATCTGGCCATTCTGCGGGTCATTCCCAATATGACCGTCGTCGCCCCCTGCGACGCCGAGGAAATGAAAAGGTTGATGGCGCAAACGCTGGATTGGCCGGGGCCCATCCACGTGCGCATCGCCAAGGGGGGCGACAAGGTCGTGTCGTCGGATGCGCGTCCGTTTCGCATTGGCCAGGCGATCCCGCTGTGCGACGGTGCCGACGTTCTGTTGATCACGACGGGCATCACGGCGCAGATCGCATTGGAGGCTTCGGCATTGCTGGCCACGTCTGGCGTCGACGCCGGCGTGCTGCACGTGCATACCATCAAGCCCCTGGACGCCGAGCAGATCGCATCCCGCGCGCGGCCGGTGCGCGTGATTGTGACCGTCGAGGAGCATTCGGTCATCGGCGGCCTTGGTAGTGCGGTGGCCGAGCTGTTGATGGAGACCGGCGCGGGGCAGGGCAAGCGTTTTGCGCGGGTGGGGTTTCCGGATGTGTTCACCGACGAGCTTGGTTCGCAAAACGAGATCATGGGCAAGTACGGCATCGCCGCGCCGGCTGTTGCTGCACGGGTCCTGGCGTTGCTGGCCGGCCCGTAGATTATTTTTGCGCCGAGAAGGTGTCCCAGACCGCTGTGGCGGGTTTGTCCCACAGCAATCCGTACTGAATCCATCCCGGTATCGAGATGGTCAGCGCGATTATAGCCAGCGTCGCGACGCCGACGCGAACGAAACGGCCATAAGCCCGGAACGCGAGGCCCGCGGCCAGCGCAAAGAACGGCATCACACACACGTAGTAGCGGGGCCCGTAGCAGCTGGCGCCATAGCCCGGCGCCATGCCACAAATCAGCCACACGTACGGCACGAGCGGCAGCAGAATCTGGCGGACGAAGGTGACGGGAATGCCGTCGGGCGGGGTGCGCATCCATGGCAGCAGCAGCAAGGTCGCGGCGGCCCAGGGGGCGTAGCGCAGCAACCCGTATTCTTCGCCAAGCAAGCTGACCCAGGCGCCGTGCAGCAGCGAGCCGCCCATCAATACGGCCGGCGGGACGCGCCAGTCCCACGCGTACCAGTAGTTGAACGCCAGGATCGCCGCGACGCCCGCGCCGATGACGGCGGACAGCACGACGGCGTCTCGGATGCGGCGTGCCCACAAACGTTCCAGGCCCCACGCGGCGGCCACCACAACGAACGCGGGTTTGAGCGCAATGGCCACGACGACCGCCAAGCCGGCGAGGACCATTCGTTCGGCCTTCATGGCGAACAGGCCAAGCGCGAGGACCAGACCTATCGCAACCTCGGCGAAATACGAGCGCGAGTACGCAAGCCAGGGGCTGGCCAGCAATAGTGACGACGTGACAAACGCACCCAGGCGTCCAAATCCCAGCCTTCGCGCCATCACGTAGGTGATCACCATCCCCAGCCAGCTCAGCAGGATGATCGCGTCGCTGGCGAAGCCTTCGACCTCTTCCCTGTTGGGCGACCGCGGCGCCACCAGAGCGGCCAGCAGCGCGGGAAACGCCATCGGGTGAAATGACACTTCTCGCGCTGTGGGCGACGGGACAAAGGCACCCGGAGCCAGGCGATAGCCCGTGCAATCGGGGTTGTCGGGTGGACATGGTTCAGGCACGCCTGCCAGGTACAAGCCATGCCACCAACTGTGGTTGCCCGTCTTTTCATCCAGGACGAAGGTGTGATGATCGAGGTGGGCGCCCCGAAACCGGATGCCCGCCTCCCGGCCGCCGTGCCGGACGCGCTGGTAGTCCTGTCGCAGGTCCAGATCCTTGTCGAAGAGCAAGCTGTTGAGGACCATCAGGTAGTGGGGTTCGTCGCCGCTAATGGCGAAAGCGCCCGTGCGCACATAGCCGTGGCCCGGAAAATAATAGTGATTACGCACGAACCCCATGGCCAGCAGGATGGCCAGGAAGCCGGCGCCGACAAGCACTGAAATACGGTCGAAGCGCGCCCACCACGGTCGCAGGTCCGGGGCTGATGGTTCGCCCGCGTCCGGCCGTTCCGGGCGCCTGGGGCGGGCCTGCGGACGCGGACGGCGGCGGCTCATGCACGCAATAGTACCCACGGCTTGCCGTCGGCGAAAGGAATGCGCCATTTCGCCGTGGCGATTCGGCGATATGATGCAGGCGATGGCTCGCTTGCCCGTTCGCCTTGCCATCTTCGCGTTTTTCTTCTCGTTGGTGTTGCTGTTCACGTCCCACCGGGCCCCCGACGGTGACGGATGGGGCTACTTCGTGCTGACGGATTCCTTGGCGCGCCATCAGTCGTGGTCGGCGTCACCCGAGCTTTCGCTGGGCAGCGGCCATGACGTGTCCAGCCCCGATGGCAAGCGCTATACGTACTTCTCGTCGGGGCAGTCTCTTGTTCAGCTGCCACTGTACTTCCTGGGCATCAAGCTGGCGGATGCCGTCTCAGATGACAAGGCCAGGGATTTCGTCGTCACGCTGTCCTTGCGGGCCACGCAGGCTGCATTGACGGCACTGGCAGCGGTGGTCTTGTTTGGTTTGCTAACAGGGGGTTTGGGCCACGGGCCACGATTGTCGCTGTTGGTTGTCGGTCTGTATGTTCTTGCGACGCAGGCGCTGCCCTATTCGAAGATGCAGTATTCAGAGCCTCTTCAGGCTTTGCTGCTGGTCATGATGGCCAGCCTGACGTTTGGGCGAATAACGGACCGAAGTTTGGCTGGATTGGCCGCTTGCTGCGGGGCCCTGGTTGTGGTCAAGACCGTCGCGGTCCTGTTCTTGCCGTTCTTTTTCGCGGTGTTCGTCTACCACGTCGGCCGGACCGAGATCACCCGACGCAGGGTCCTGTGGGCGCTGGCCGCCGCCGCGCCCTTTCTTGTGATCTTTTGTTACTGGAACTACCTGCGCACTGGAAATATCTGGGACTACGGTCGGCCACCCATTGTGGTTGCGTCCACCAAGGCAGACCTGCGGCTGTTGCCCTGGTCTCTGTTGAGCCTTCTCGGTTGGCCCGAAAAGAATATCTTCCTTTTCAATCCGATCTTGTTGCTGGCTGTTGGCGGATCGTTTGTGGCGCCGAATCGGCATTACCGCTTCTTTGCCCTCGGTATATTCGTTCTGCAGGCAGTGGTCTTTGGCGTTTTTCCGATGGGTTTCCGCCTGGCGCAAATGGGGGGGACCCAGGGTTGGGGCGCCTGGGCCTGGGGGCCGCGCTATCCGATGCCTTTCCTGATCCTGCTGTCGCCCCTGGTGGCGGCCTGCCTGCAGCGGATCGGCGGTGTGGCACGCCGGACGTGGCGAATTGTGGCAGGGGTGGGCGCAGCCGTCGTCAGCTTGGTTTCGATCTACGTACAGATTCTGGGGGCGTCGTATTCGTTCATGACGGTGTATCAACTGTGTCCCGTTCACGAACGTATCAGGGAGATCGTGGCCAAACAGGCGCCGCCGTTTCCCGAATGCCAGCAGGACATCCGCGCCAACGCGGTCGTCATCCACCAGTATCTTCTGTGGCATGCGATCCCCGATCCCAGCCCCGGCACGTTGACCCCTGATTTTCCGTGGATCGACTTGCCCTTCCGGCCGCCAATAGCCCAGGGCGTTTTCGCGGCCTTTCCCGGCCACGCCCGTGCGGAACTTTTCTATCCCGATTTCATGTTCTTTTCGGAGCGTCAGGCGAACCCACTGCGGGATTGGGTGCAGTGGCCGCTGGTCGTGGTGGCCGGCCTGTCGATGGCGGCATGCATTGTGGCCGTGGTGCGTCCGCGCGCGGCGGCCTGAGGTTTCAACCGCGCCATTTCCCCGATGCGATCGCCTCCTGCGCCTCGGCATACCGGGCCGGGGAATCGATGGCGCAGCGGTAACCTGTCAGTGCAAAGCCGTACAGGCGCTCGTAAGCGACGTTGGGGGCGTATACGTCCCGGGGCAGATCCACGGGGATTTCGTCGGGGATCCGCTGCAAGAACCGCCGGCCGAGCAGTTGAAGACCCGAATTGACCCAGGGATCGCGGATGGTGGTCGCGTCGCGCTCGGAGGGACGTTCGATGAACGCGGTGATCCGCCCGTCTGGATCCATCTGGACGACGCTGTTTGAGCTGGACCGTCGGTGCAGCAGCAGCGTTGCCGCCGCCTGGTTGCGCCGGTGCGCCGCCCGCAACGCACCCAGATCCTGATCCACCAGCAAGTCGCCGTACACCACCAGAAGGTCGTCGTCCTGCCCAAGGAACCCTGTGACGCTTTTGACGGTTCCCGCTGTTCCGAGGAGGCTCGCTTCGGCAAAGTAGTGAATGGCCTGACCGTCCGTGCTGCGATCTCCGAAATGTTCGCGAATGCAGGCGGCGCCATGATGCAGGTTGATGGCGATCTGGTCGTAGCCATGCCGCGCGAGATAGCGCAGCGTGTGTGCCAGCAGTGGCTGACCGGCCAGTGGCAGCATGGGCTTGGGGGTCGCGACCGTCAGTGGCCCCAGTCGTTTTCCGTAGCACCGCACAGCACCAACGCCTTCATGGCGCGTCCCCGTGGCGCTGTCCCAGTATCAGGTCGACGGCGGCCTGCAGGTCCGGGCAGGTGTGTGCGGGCTGCACTGTCGCCCAGGGCCCGGCGCCTTCGATGGGCGGGGCCTGGTGCTGGCCTGTTTCCACAAGGATGGTGCGGCAGCCGACCCGCGCCCCGGCCGCGATGTCCGACGGACGATCCCCGATGGCAAAGCTGTCGGTCAGGTCTATCCCCAGTTCACGCGCGGCGCGTTCGAACAGGCCGCTGCGGGGTTTGCGGCAGTTACACGCCACGCGGTAGACAGGCAGGGTCGCGTTGGGGTGGTGCGGGCAGAAATAGAATCGATTGACGATGGCGCCGCTGGCGGCGTGCAACAACTGCGCAAGATCCTGGTGGGCTTGCACGACGTCCGGTTCGCTGGCCAGTCCCCGCGCCACGACGGTCTGGTTCGAAACCACGACGACCAGATAGCCGCTGTCATTGAGGCGGCGGATGGCCAGGGCCGCCCGGGGCAGCAGCACCAGATCTTCCTGTCGCGCGGTGGGCCCGACGTCACGAAGGATGACGCCGTCGCGGTCCAGAAAGACAGCCCTCACGGATGGTCCAGCACCCATTGCCGCAGGTAAGCGATCAGCAAATGATCGAACATCATGTGGACGTCCTCGACCGGTTCGTACTGATCGGAGGGGACAACCACGGCCGTATCGACCAGCGTTGCCGCTGCGCCCCCGCCCTTGCCCAGAAAGGCGATGGTGGAAAGACCCATCCGCCGCGCCTGTTCGATGCCGCGCAGAATGTTGGGGCTGTTGCCGCTGGCGGAAATGGCGATGAAGACGTCGTCGACCCGGGCCTGGGCGGCCAGTGGCGCGACGAAGATTTCCGCAAACGCCGAATCGTTCGCGATCGCCGTCATGGACGGGACATTGTCCGTCAACGCCGAGACGCGAAAGCCGCGCCGTCCGGTCTGCGCAATACCCCACAGCAGATCGCTTGCCATATGCGACGCGGTGGCGGCGCTGCCGCCGTTGCCCGCAATGAAGACATGCCTTTGTTCCTGGTAGGCCGTCTCGAGGATCGCCATGACACGCGTGAGGGGTTCAAGCGGCAGTGCCGTGAGGACCCGCTTGAGGTTGTCGACATAGTCCCGGGCGAAGGTCAGCCGTTTGTCCATCGTTCAGCCCAAGATATTTTCGACGAAATCGAACAGGGCCTCGGGCGTTATCGACTGCTGATTTCCAATGAACCGCACGGCCAGGGCGCCCACCGCATTGCCAATGAATCCCAGCAGCTCTGTCTCGATTCCGGCCTGCGCGCAGGGTGCCGTGATGGACAGGAAGGCGTCGCCGGCGCCAATCGTATCCACGACGTTGCGCGACAACACTGGCACGGCGGCCGGTGGCTTGCCGCGGCGGTGGGTCAACGATCCCAGATGTCCCAGGGTGACAGTCAGGTATTCAGCCGACAGATCATGGGCGACAGAGCTGGCCAGTTCGGCCGCGGGTCGCTGGCGATCGCGACAGGCCATCTGCAATTCCTGTAGATCGATGCAGACGTAGTCCACGCGCGGGTAGCGCGTGATGACGTTGAACCCATAGTTGATGCTGTTCAGCTGGCTGTTGACCGCCAGGAACTTCGAGCGGCGACACAGAACCTCGACCATGTTGGCGCTGACGGCCCCCTGGCCGAAGTCGGCCACCACGACGACGTCGTGCTGGTCGATCAGCGTCGACAGGCGTCGGCAGATCTGAATGTCTATGTCGGTGGGCAGCGGCGCATCGTTGAAGAACGACACCTCGAACAGATTTCGCGCCATGAACTTGCGGATGTAGCGCCGCTTGACCGTGGTGGGGCCGTCGGGTCGCACGAACAGGTCCGCCCTTACGTTGGGCAGAAGGTGGCTGCGAACGAAATCCTCGCGCGTGTCGGCGGCACCCAGGCACGTCAGCAGGTGGACGGTGTCGCAGAAACCCGCCAGGTGATTGGCCACGGCCAGAATTCCGCCAGCGTGAGCCTCGGATTGAAGAAATTGCGCCGCAATGACGGGTGACTTTTGCGGCATGCCGTACGGACGGCAGAAATGGTATTCGTCGATGATGGTGTCGCCGACGACCAGCACCTTCAGGCCGCGCAGGTCTTTCAGGGTTCCGATGACGTCTTTCGCGCTGTAGCGACTGCGGAAACCCCGAAGGAACGCGTCGGCCTCTCCCGGTGTCGACTCGGCCACACGATCCGCCGAGCCCTGGATCTCAGCTTCGTCGAGCACGATCAGCTTGCCACCACCGTTGCCCACGGCCGACCGCTCGGTGCCGTCCTCCTCGCGCTCGCTGGACAGTCGGATGCCGTCAACGCCCTGGGCAAATACGTCCGGGCGCAGGGCCTGGATGGAACCCAGTGCCGACCACGCGGTCGCCGGCACGACGAGATCGACGAATGGTAGCGAGGCAAGGGTCAAGGCGCGCACGTTCTGGTCAAGCGTGGCCCGTCGCCGCCCCCATGCGGGATCGATGTCTGGCCGCAACGAGACGATCAGGACGTCGCCCTCGGCGCGCGCCCGTGACAGGCGCTGAAGGTGACCCGAGTCAAGCAGATCGAAAAGGCCGTGCACGACAACCACGCGCCGCGATTCGCGCTGCCACTGGTCGCGCTGCGCGGTGGCTGCGGCCAGCGGCATGATCTTCGTCGGGCGAAGGGGCGCGTCCGTCATGACGATCTCGGTGCGGGCGCCAGGTATTCGAACCATTGCTGCGTGGCCTGCGCGATCGTCGGTGGCGTCCAGACCGGTGCGTCGCGGAAGGATTCGATGTGGTCCAGCAGAATGCGCACGCCGCTTTCGAAGGACACCTGGGGCTGCCAGGGCAGCAGCCGGCGAATCTTGCTTGTGTCGGCCAGGGTTGAGTCGGGCTCGCCGGGGCGCTTCGGGATGTGAACAACGTCGCCGCCCAGCAACTGCGCCAGGTGGGCCACGCTGACCGTGCGGCCCGACCCCACATTGAGGACCTCGCCCACCAGATCGGAAGCCGCTGCCGCAACGAAGGCGTTTACGACGTCACTGACAAAGGTGAAATCGCGCGTCTGACTGCCGTCGCCCACGATGGTCAGGGGTTGTCCGTGCAGCTTCTGCGCGAGAAAGACACCGAAAACGGCGCCGTAGGTTCCGGCCGTGCGCGCCCGCGGGCCATAAACATTGAACAGGCGCAGCGATACAACGGGCAACCGGTATAACTGCGACCAAAATAGGGCCATCGATTCGCCCATCCACTTGCCAAGCGCGTAGGGGTACTGGGGCCTGGCGGGCGCCTGTTCTGGGGTCGGCACGACGTCGGGCAATCCGTAACACGACGACGACGCCGTATAGATGAAACGCCGCACGCCCGCCGCGCGACTGGCTTCCAGAACGTTGATGGTTCCGTCGACGTTGGCGCGGTGATACGCAATTGGCCGCTCGACCGAGGGCACGATGTCCGCGAGGGCGGCCAGGTGAAACGCCCAGTCGCATCCGACAAAGTGCGGCGCGATGGCGGAAAAATCTGTCACGTCCGCGTGGACAAAGTGCAGGCGTGCGTGATCGCGCCAGGCCGCCAGATTCTCCAGTCGCCCGGTGGCCAGATTGTCCAAAACGACGACGTCGTGCCCGTCTGCCAACAGCTGATCGGTAAGGTGCGAACCGATGAAGCCCGCGCCGCCCGTGACCACGCAGCGACTCATTGAAGGCCGAGATCCTTCATCGTGCGCACGTTGAAGTAGCGATTGTCGGTCAGGGCCTTCGGCAGCCTCCCATCCGTGAGGGCCGCTGCCAGTTCCGCGACCGCTTCCTCGATGCTGTGCTGCGCGCGGAAGCCCAGCCCCCGCGCAATCTTGTCGGATGAAATGTGGTACGAGCGCTGATCGTTCGTGGGTTCGGTGATGATCGACACGCGGTCGCGGCCCACGACGGTGCGGACTTTTTCCGCCAGCTCGTTCACGGTGAAGTTGCCGTAGCCCACGTTGAAGATTTGCCCCGCAATGGGTTCGGCAGGCGCGTCGAGCAGCCGTTCATATACGTGGACCATGTCGCGGATGTGCAGATTGGGGCGCAGCTGGTTGCCACCGTGAACGATAATCTTTCCTGTATTGACCGCATGATTGGTGAGGATGTTGACGATGACGTCCAACCTTTGCCGGGGTGCGTACCCACACACCGTCGCGGGCCGCAGGGTCACGGTCAAGAAATCGGGTGACTGATAGCGGGCAAGGACCTCCTCGCACATGGCCTTGTAGCGGGAATAGTCCGTCAGGGGCGACAGGGGACTTTCCTCGCGCACGTCGGGTTCGGCCTTGACACCGTAGACGCTGGATGACGACGCATAGATGAATCGGCGCACCCCCGCAGCGCGCGCTTGCCGTACCAGGGGTTCGAACGCGTCATAGTTGACGGATTTGCCGAGGGCGGCGTCCAGATCGAAACTGGGATCGTTGGAAATGCAAGCCAGATGGATGACGGAATCGCATTCGTGAAGCGCGGTGGCACACAGACGCAGATCGCGGATGTCTCCCCGAAGCAGTTCAAGGCCAGCAATCGGATGGCCGCCAAGAACATCGTCGCCGTAGATAAACAGGTCCAGCACCCTGACCCGGTAGCCGCGGGCGAGCAGGCGCGGGACGAGCGCGCTGCCCACGTAACCCGCACCCCCGGTTACCAGCACCAAACGATCCTTCACGTGCAATGGCATGCAGGTAGTTTCAGAACAACCCCCGTGCGACAATACCATCGTCACGGGCGTCCCGGAAGGCGTCCCGCGCCGCATGTTCGGTCAACGTGTTCGACCAACGTGTTCGACCAACCTGTTCGGTCAGCCTGCGACTTTCCGCCCATGAATCCCCTCTGCGACGCCCAGCTTTTTCGATTTGACGACAGCGGGCACAGCCCGGCCTTCTTCAGCGTTGCGCCTGCGGCCGTGGCCACAGCCGACCTGGTGGTTGCCCTGCGCGAGGCGGCGACGCGTTTGCGCGTACCTACCCTCCGGGTCTGCCTTCACGACAGCCGGGAGGCGACCCTGCAGGACATGATTGTCCTGGTGAACGAAGGCGCCTTTTGCCGGCCCCACCGGCACCCCACTCGGGACGAGAGTTACCACGCTGTCGATGGTGCCGCGGACTTGCTGCTTTTTGCGGATGCGGGACAGATAACCCGGACGGTTCGGCTTGAACCGGGCAGTCAGCCCGGCGCGCGCCTGCCGGCGAATCTTTTTCACGTGCTGATTCCGCGCGGCCTGCAATTCATCTACCGCGAGTTTCGTGCCGGGCCCTTTCGTCCCACGGACAGCGAATTTCCGCCGTGGGCGCCCGACGGCAGCGACGGGTCGGAGGCGGCAGGCTACATGGCGGCGCTGCGGGAAAGGGCCGGCCGTGGCCTACCTTGATTTCATCGGAAGGCTGCACGGTGCCACCACGCGCGACTATGTCCAAAGGGTGGTCGACCACGACAAGGCCGCGTGCGCCGAGGTGGCGTTGCAGTACGGGCAGGACTACTGGGACGGGGATCGCAAGTTCGGTTACGGAGGTTATCGCTATGACGGCCGCTGGCTGCCCGTCGCTGAACAGCTTGCCGCGCATTACGGGCTCAAGGCCGGGGACAAGGTCCTTGACGTTGGTTGTGGCAAGGCGTTCCTGCTGCACGAACTGACGCGCGCGGTTCCGGGAATCGTGGTGGCGGGCATCGACATATCCCCCTACGCTGTCGCCCACGCGAAAGAGGAAGTGCGGCCGCTGGTTCGGGTGGGCAGCGCGACCAGTCTGCCCTGGCCCGATCGAAGCTTCGACCTGGTGATTTCCATTGGTACGGTCCACAACCTGAAGAACTTCGAACTGCGCCAGGCCCTGGCCGAGATTGAACGCGTCGGCAAGGACAAGAAGTACATCGTCGTCGAGTCCTTTCGAAACGAGCGCGAAAAGGCCAACCTTCTGTACTGGCAGCTGACCTGCCGATCGTTCTACGCGCCGGAGGAATGGCAGTGGTTCATGAAGGAAAGCGGCTACACGGGCGACTTCGGCTGTATCTTTTTTGAATGACGATCGCCGTTGCGCGCAGAGTGCTCTGCCGGTTGTGCGACGACCCGCACCTGGACCTGGTCGTCCCGCTGGCAGCCACGACGGTGGCCGAGAAGTACGTCACCCAGGCGCAACGGCACGAGCCACAACCGCGTTTTCCCCTGGACCTATACATGTGCGCGGCCTGTGGCCATGTGCAGCTACTGGACGTGATCGATGCGGCTTTTCTGTACGACGATTTCACGTACCAAAGCGGCAATACACGTCCTTTAATAGACCATTTCGGGCACTGCGCCCGGCAGGTTCGGACCCGCTACCAACGCCCGGCCGGTAGCCTGGTGGTCGACGTGGGCAGCAACGACGGCTCGTTGTTGCGTTGCTTTGCAGCCGAAGGATTCCGCGTTCTGGGAATTGATCCGGCGGTCGACATCGCGCGACAGGCTACAGCGGCCGGCATTCCAACGATCCCGATGTTTCTCACGGCGGCGGTTGCCCGCGCGTTGCGCGACAGCCACGGCCCCGCCAGCGTGGTGTGCGCGTTCAACGTCTTCGCGCACGCGGATGATTTGGGCGGCATGCTGGACGCCATCCGGCAAATGCTGGCGCCCGATGGGATCTTTGTCTTCGAGGTGTCCTACCTGCTGGACGTCCTCGATGGAATGCTGCTGGGAACAATCTTTCACGAACACATGAGCTACCATTCGCTCGGGCCGATGGTGCCGTTTCTTCGTCGCCACGGCATGCAGGTCATCGATGTCGAACGGGTGGCCATCCAGGGTGGCTCTCTGGTCGGGACGGCGCAATTGGCCGGCGGTCCGCAGCCCGTCAATGATTCTGTGGCGAATTTGTTGGCGCTGGAACAGCGGCGCGGGCTTGACCGTCCTGAGACGCTGAAGGCATTCGCCACCAAGTTGCAGGCCTTCAGTGCGCGGCTGGCCGCTCTGGTGACTGATTTACAGCGGCAGGGCAAGACGATCTGGGGCTATGGTGCGGCCCGCAGCGGCACGACGCTGATCGCGCAGATGGGCCTTGGCCAGGTGATTGCCGCCATCGTCGATGACAGCGCGGACAAGCAAGGCAAGTTCAGCCCCGGCGATCACATCCCCATCCTGCCCGTCAGCGCCCTTTACGAAGCCCGACCCGACTACGCGTTCATCTTGGCGTGGATTCACGCTGACCGGATCATTGCCAACAACAGGGCCTACCTCGATCAGGGTGGCCATTTCATCGTCTGCTTCCCCGAAGTCCGGATTGTCGGCGCCGACACGGTTCGCGAGCCATGACGCCGTGCCTGTTGTGTCGGCAGACCGCCTGCTCGCTGTTGCTCGACCTGGGACTGCAGCCCGTCTGTCACCATTTCTTTGACGGCAACCAAGACGAAGATCGACACCCATTGCGTTTGGGGCAGTGTGAAGACTGCGGCCTGGTGCAATTGTTGAATCCAGTCCCCGCTGGGCAACTGGTTCCGCACTTTGACTGGATCGCCAACCGCGAGCCCGAGGGCCATCTGGATGCACTGGTCGATGTGCTGCGGGCGCTGCCGGGGATTTCGGCGGCATCGAAGGTCCACGGCGCCAGCCACAAAGACGCCTCGACGCTGCAACGTCTGCGGGAACAGGGCTTTGCGGCGGCGTCGACGGAACCGTCCGATCTGCTGATCGCGCGACACATTCTGGAACACGCGGCGAATCCGCGGGTCTTCGTCGAAGGTCTTGCCGCCCAGGTCAGCCCGGCAGGGTATGTCGTGTTCGAAGTCCCGGATTGCCGTGGGCCGCTCAGGCTGCTCGATTACACCATGCTGTGGGAGGAACACACCTTGTACCTGGACGAAGACGCCCTGCGGATTTGCCTGGCCAGGGGCGGCCTCGTGGTCGAACGGATCTTGTCGTACGCCGCGCCCTATGAAACCGCGCTGGTGGCCATTGCACGGCCGGCGGGCGCGGCGGAACCGTTGCCACCCCATAACAGCGCGTCGGCGCAGCGGCAACGGCCGCTGGCGTTTGCGCGCGCGCTTGGCGAACGACGGCTAGCCCTCAGGGACTTGCTGTCGCGGTGGCGTCGCACGGGGGCGATCGCGCTTTTCGGGGCCGGGCACCACGCGGTGACGTTCCTGAACGTCATGGGCGTGGCCGATCTCATCGATTGTGTCATCGATGATCACCCGCGCAAGCAGGGCCTCCGCATGCCGGGCTCGCGCTTGCCCATCGTTGGGGCGGAGGTTCTCAAAGGCAGTCACATCAAGCTATGCCTCAGTGGTCTCGGTTTCGACAGTGAAAGGCGGGTTCTGCAGGCGCACCGTCGATTTGTGGATCAGGGCGGCACCTTCGCGTCGATCTTTCCGACCAACCGCGCCTCCGCGCTGACGCATCTGGCGGGTCCGGGACTGCCCCCGTGAGATTTCTGATCGTCGGCGCTTCGGGCTTCATCGGCGGGACCCTGCTGGCCCACGCAAGGGCGAAAGGATTCGAGGTGGTGGGTACGCAGGCGCACGGGCAACGGCCCGACCTGTCCCGGTTCGATTTGGCGCGGGATCGCATTGTCGATTGCGTGCCTTCCGGCTTCTTTGCCGGCGCGGGCCCCATTCACGTTGTCATTGCGGCCGCCATCAGTGACATGGATCGGTGCCTGCGGGACGGCGAGGCCAGTCGTCAGGTGAACGTCGACGGCACGATCCGGTTGATCGAGGATGTCCGGTCCCTGGGCGCGAAACCGGTCTTTCTTTCGACCTGCTTTGTCTTTGACGGCAAGACCGGGGGCTACACGGACGACGCTACCTTGTCGCCGGTCAACGAATACGGCCGGCACAAGGCCACCGTCGAGCAGTACATCCGGGCGCGGGTGCCCGAGGCTTTGGTGGCGCGCCTGAGTACGAATGTCGGGGACACCGTGCAGGGGCGTCACCTGTTCGCCGATTGGCACAAGCTGATACTGGCCGGGCAGCCGATCCCCTGCATCGAGGGCTCGTCGATGTCGCCCACGTACGTCGAAGACGTGGCCCGCGCCATTGTGCTCGGCTGCCAACTGGGCCTGACCGGCGTCTTCAATGTCGCCGGCCCGGAGCCGTATTTTCGCGACGAACTGGCGCAACAATTTGGCCGGGCGCTGGGTCGTAGGGCGAACGTGGTGACAAGGCCGCTGGCCGATTTTGGCTTTGCCGACAACCGCGCCTTGCGGGCGTCGCTTGATAGTTCGCGATTTGCCGATGCCACCGGTTTGCGCTTCACGCCCATGGTCGAAGTCATACAAAAGTTTGTTCGTCGGCTGCAGGGGGCCTAGAAGTAGACGATGCCGACGGTTCTCATCACCGGTGCCAGCCGGGGTCTTGGCTGCGAATTCGCGCGGCAGTACGCAGCGGATGGGTGGAAGGTGATAGCGACCTGTCGTTCGCCCGGGGGCGCGGGTGCCCTGCAGGGTCTGTCGGGCGACGTTGACGTCCGTCAGATGGACATCACCGAGGCGCCGCAAATAGATGCTTTGGCGCGCGATCTGGGTACCCGACCTGTCGACCTTCTGATCAACAACGCCGCCATTCATGGTCCGCGCGACGCGGGCGCAAGCTTCGGCGCCCTGGATGTGGCCGCGTGGATGGAGGTCATGCGGGTCAACGCGCTGGCGCCCCTGAAAGTGACCGAGGCCTTCTTGCCGCACGTGCGCGCTGGCGGGCAACGCAAGATCGTCTTCATCTCCAGCCGCGCCGGCAGCATTGCCGAACGCGGCGCCTTGCCCCACCACCGGCCGGGCGGGCCCTACGTCTACCGCAGCAGCAAGGCGGCCCTGAACGCCGGCGCCAAGGCCCTGGCCTTTGATCTGGGGCCGCAGGGAATCAGCGTCGTGGTCCTGCACCCCGGCTGGGTCAAGACAGAAACCGGTGGCTGGGACGCACCGGGTGACGCCGCCAGCAGCGTCACGGCGATGCGGAAGGTCATCGATGCGGCGACACCGACGGACAACGGTCACTTTCGCAACTTCGACGGCGCGGAGATCCCCTGGTGACCATCCGGCCGTCGGTATCGTTCATTGTGCCCGCCCTCGACGAGGAGCGCCTGATTGAGGGCACGGTTGACGAGATCAGAAAAGCGGTCGCGGCCAGCCGCATCGACGCCTACCAGATGGTTCTCGTCGACGATGGCAGCACCGACGGGACGGGCGCCATCATGGACGGGCTGGCCGCGGGCGACGCGCGCATCACTGTGCTGCACAACGCGCAGAATCTGGGACTCGGCGGCGCCTACAGGCGGGGCGTGACGGCGGCCAGCTGCGACCACGTCATGATGGTTGTGGGTGACAACGTCATGCCGGCCTCTGATATCGGTCTGATTCTGGATCGCCTGGGCCAGGCTGACATTGTCCTGGGTTATCTGACCAATCCCTACCTGCGTCCACTTGGCCGCCGCGTGGGATCGCGGGGCTTCACGACGGTGGTCAACCTGCTGTTTGGTTTGAAGATGCACTACTACCAGGCGATGGTTCCGCGCAGGTCACTATTGGAAAAGATCACGATTGCCACCAATAGCCACGCCTTTCCCGCCGAGGTTGTGGTCAAGCTGGTCAAGGCCGGCGCCTCTTTTGTTGAGGTCGGGCTGCCAAACACACCGTCAAAAAGGGGCAATTCCGTTGCCCTGGAGCCCCGCCGCCTGATGTCGGTGTTCAAGACTTTGGTTCGCCTGAATCGCGAAATCAGGCGACCCGGAGCCATTCCCCGCGGGGTTGGGCAACGATTGCCCTGAATGGGGGCCGCTGTTCCCTTATGATCAAGGGGGATTCACGCCGGATGGATGTCTGCAGATGAAGAGACAGATTTTTTTCGCCGATCTTACGCACACTGCCCAGGGCATTTCCGCGGCAACGTTCCCCCTGGGCGCCAGTTACGTCATGGCCTACGCGCGACAGGAACTTGGCGCTGAATTCGACTTTCGTCTTTTCAAATTCCCCGACGTATTCGAACAGGCACTGCTTCGGGATAGCCCGTCACTTTTGGCCTTTTCCCACTACAGCTGGAACAGCGAGTTGGCCTGCAAGATGGCTGAATTGGCCAAGGCCCGGCAGCCCGGTCTGGTCGTGGTCTTCGGGGGCCCGAACTTCCCGACCGACGCTGACGAAAAGGCCCAGTTTCTAGGGCGCCACCGGGCGGTTGATTTCTACGTCGAGCTCGAAGGCGAGCTGGGCTTTGTCGATCTGGTCCGCTCGCTTGACGCTTCGGCCTTCGACCCGTCAGCGCTGAAGGCCAGCGGCGTGGCCCCGTTGAACACCACCTATTTGCGCGGCGAGCAGCTGGTCAGCGGCCCGCAGCGACGGATCGACGACATCAATGTGATTCCTTCGCCCTATTTGACCGGCGTGCTGGATGAATTCTTCGACCTGCCGCTGGTCCCCATGGTCGAAACCACGCGCGGCTGTCCTTTCGCGTGCACGTTCTGCGCCGACGGATTGGCAATCAAGAACCGGGTCAGCCGCTTCAAGGCCGACCGTACGCGCGAGGAACTGTCGTACATCGCCGCGCGCGTCAAGAACATCGACGAATTGATCATCACCGATCTGAACTTCGCGATGTACGCCGGGGACGTCGAGACCGCCCGGATGTTGAGTGACCTTCGCAGAACGCACAACTGGCCGACGCTGCTGTCCGCGTCCGCCGGTAAGAACAAACCCCACCGCACGATCGAGGTCGCCAGCATCCTGGGTGGCGCGTGGACGCTGGGCGCGTCGATCCAGTCGACCGATGCGGGCGTCCTGCGATCGATCAAGCGCAGCAACATTTCCAGCGCCGCCTACCAGAAGCTGATCGAGTACGGCAACACCCTGGAGACCAGCAAGACCCATTCGGAGGTCATCCTGGCGTTGCCGGGCGACAGCAAATCCAAGCATTTCGAATCACTGCGTTTTGGCGTCGAGAACAACGTGAACAGCCTGCGCATGTTCCAGGCGATCCTGCTGGTCGGCACCGAAATGGCATCGCGGGCGACGCGGACGGCCTTTGGTCTGCTGACGCGATTTCGCACCATTCCCGGCTGCGTCGGCATCTACGAATTCTTCGGCCAAAAGCATTCTGTCGCCGAGATCGAGGAGATCATCGTGGGCAGCCAGTCCCTGCCTTTCGAGGATTACCTGGAATGCCGGGTGATGAACCTCATCGTCGAAACCTTCCACAACAACGCCTTGTTCGAGGAGGTCTTTGCCCTGGTGCGGGCGCTGGGCGCATCGGCCTTCGACTGCCTGCTTCGGATGAAGGAACACCTGGAAGACGCGGAGCCCACGCTGCGGCAAATCGTCGCTGAATTTCGCAGGCAAACCACGATCAATCTGTTCGACAGCTACGATCAGGCCAGGGCGTTTGTGCTGACCCCATCGGTTATCGAGAAATACATCGGTGGCGAGATGGGCATCAACGAATTGCTGGTCCACCGCGCGTTGCTGTATCGCGAATTCGACGGGATTTGCCGCGTCCTGTTCGATGCCGTTCGCGCGACCCTGCACCCGCGTGGCCTGCTGACGGAACAGGTGGGCGCGTATTTGGACGAATTGCAGCGGTTCACCATCTTGCGCAAGAAGGGGATTTTCGACGACCAGGACACCGTCAAGACGGGCGAATTCCGTACGGACTTCGAGGCTGTCAAAAACGCCCGTTACCGCATCGACCCCAATCAATGGACCGGCGTCCGGCCGCCGCGGACCCTGTATTTTTTCCACGACGGCCAGCAGAAGCACCACATTGCCAACCAGATGCGGATCTATGCGCGGACGCCGATTGGTCTTGGACGCCTCATCCAGCGCTCGAACCTCAAGATGATGTATCGGTCGTTCTCGCCGTCGCCGCCTGCAAAATAAGGGCGCGCCAGGATCGGTCGGCGTCGCGGCGCCGGGCCGCATCCACGGCGTATAGAAAAGGAAACAGGGCGTCCAACGCAGCCGCGTCCCGGATGGCCAGACCCTCGCGCGCGAAGTGCGCCTCCAGGTTCAATGTGGCGACGATCGTCTTCAGCAGCTTGAAGTTGAAAGCCGGGCCATAGGCGAACTGGTTGATTGTGAAGAAGACGACGCCCTGAATGCCGGGATAACGGCGCAGCTTGGCCTGGATGAAGGCCTGCGAGCCCAGGGTGAGGATTTCCTCGGCACCGTAGAAAGTGATCGCGCCGCCCGCCTTCGCCGCGCGATCGCGAATCGCCAGATGCTGCAACGGCTGCGGGGCCGGCAGGCTGGCGTCGATGCAGGCGTAAAAGGATTTCATCCCAGTAACTGGCGCTTGTGGAACGCAAGCCCGTGTTGCGACAGGGGCGACAGCGACAGCAGGCGGAAATATTCCAAGGGATCCTTGAGGCCATTGGGCGAAAACAGCCCCTTGTAGCGCAGATTCACCGACCAGCGCGTTTCGGTCTCCTGGTTCACGCGCGAGCCGTGGTAAAGGCCGGTCCAGAAGAACAGCGCGCTGCCGAAGGGCACGTCCACCCCCTGGCCCGCCGCCAGGCAGTGCGCCTCGAAGCCGGCCCAATCATCGTTGTGTGCCTTCAACAATTCCTGCGCGGCGGCTGTCTTCTGCCTGTCCAGGATGTACAGGCTCTTGGTGGCGTGGCAATCCACCAGGGGCACCCACACGACGACCTCGTACGGGGAATTGCTGGGGGCGTCGCGGTGCAGTTCTGATGGATCGGGATCGTGCGGCTGCTGAATGACAAGGTTGGTTGTCTTTTGTACCAGCAGGTCGGGACCCAGCAGTCCCCTGACGGTCGGGCCGAAAGCCTCGAAGATCAGGGCGCCCGCATCGACCTCGGCGGTGCAGCGTTCGATCAGACGCAGGCGCAGGTCGTTCAGGCGCGCGCCCGTCACGCCGTGCTGGTGAAACTGATTGAAGAATTCCTCGGCATTGCCGGACCGGGCGTCGAAGATCTCCTGGGCGATGTGAAAGATCTGGTGTCGCAGTCTTGTCAATGGCGCCAGATCAGCCGCCGGCGTGACCGCATAGCCCAGGTGAAGAAAATCGTCGTCTGTCGGCATGCTAGCTGGCGCCCCCGTCGAGGCCCATCACGGTGCCCGCGGCGAAGGACGCCAGTTCCGAGCACAGGAAGGCAACGGCCGGGGCAATTTCGTCGACCTGACCCAGGCGCCCGGCCGCGACGTGGTGCCGGAAGTATTCCGCCAGCGCCGCCGGATCGGTCTGCTTCAACTGGGCAAAATGGCGGCCCTCAAGTTCGATGGCCCCCGGTGCCACGGCGCTGATGACGACGTTGTCCGGCGCGACCGCTCGGCCGACGCTTTTGACGTAGGCGTTCAGCGCCGCCTTGGCCACCGCGTACGCGGGATAACCGTGGCTGGTACTGCCCGACGTCGACGAAATGTGCACGATGCGTCCCCACTTCCGGCTGGTCATTGCAGGAATGAATTGTCGATTGAACTCGGCGGCGATACCCAGGTTGAAACGCCACACCCGATTCCAATCGTCGGCGGGCGCAAGCGGCGCGGACACACCCAGGGATCCGCCCAGGTTGTGCACGATGATCGCGGGCGCGCCACACTGTGTTCGAATCTGCCCCGCAAGTTCCTCGATGTCGGCGGTCATCAGGTCTGCGCCGACGCACCAGTGGCGCGTGTGCCCGCCGGGCAACTGTTCGCACAACGATTCCAGCGTCGCCAGCGTCCTTCCCAGAAGGATCAGCCGGGCGCCTTCCTTGGCCAACTCCACGGCGATGCCACGGCCGATGCCGCGGCCGGGGCCGGTGACCAAAGAGACTCTGCCCTCGATCCCCAGGTTCATGGTTTGGATATATCCTACCGTAAATGTCCCAGAATATGCCGCCCCAGACCCGTCGGCCACACGCGGCCGCGTTTGTGCAAGACGGATTCTGCGTGGTGCCGTCGCAGCAGGTGTCCATCTTGGAATCCGTCCGGGCCGATGTCGTCGCGTATCTGCGTTCGATGACAAAGGGTGGCGCAGGCTTGACGGACGAGGCCTACCTGAACGCCTTTCACAAATTCTCGGCGCCCACGGCCCTCAATGATGTGCGCGTTGGCGTGCACAAGACGCTTGGGTCCTCCGAAGTCTTCCGGCAAAAGGTTTTCGCCTGCGCCCGCCACCACCTGGAAGATCTGGTGGGCAACGAAATCGTCATGCAACGGCAGGTGGGCGTCGTCATTCAGGCGCCGCGGGATCCGGCGGGATTGCTGGCGCTGCACACCGACTGCTGGTCGGGCTGCTCGCCCTACGAGGTTGTCCTGTGGATTCCGCTGGTCGACGTGCACGACACGAAATCCATGTACATCTGCGATCGCGCGCAGACCGAACGTCACCTGCGCGAGATCAAAGCCGGCCCTGCACCGGAAAGCACGGCGGCCCTGGCGCGCAGGGTGCGGCCCGGGGCACAGGATCTTCGGATGAAATTCGGCGACCTGTTGTTCTTTTCGTCGATTCTCATGCACGGGGCCGAGGAAAATCAGACGGACGAGACGCGGTTTGTACTCAACGTGCGCTTCAAAAGCCTGTTTTCGCCCTATGGCACGAAGGCCATTGGCGAAACGTTTTTGCCCGTGAACTACCTGCCCGCGACGGAGGTCGGCCTGGATTACGAAGGCGAATTCGGGGCCGTTCATGCCTAACGGTTTTCTCGGCTACAACTTTGGCGGGCCCAGCCGCGGGGGCTTCGTGCCGCAGCGGCTGCAAAATCTTTGCATCCGCGACCACGCCGCACGCCATGGTCTGGTGTTGTCGTTTTCGGTGTCCGAGTATTTCGACGCGGCGCCGGCGCTGATGCTGTTCTCGCAGTTCGAACACATCGGGGCGCTGGACGGGCTGATCTTTTTCTCCCTGGCCCTGCTGCCCGGGGATCGGAAGCGGCGCGCAGCGTTCTACGCGCGCATGACAGACAGCGGAAAAGAGCTGCATTTCGCCCTGGAAGATCTCGTCTGGACGCCGGGTCGTCCCTGGAAGGACATCGATCGCCTGTACCGGCTGCGCTTCGATTCGCGTCCTGACGACAACCGTCGCGCCCTGCAGAAGCTGGTCGCGAAACCGCCCGGCCCGGCGTAGCATGCGCGCATGAAGACGCGCCACCTGTCCCGATTCCTGTTTCTGTCCCTTGCGCCAATTGCGGCAGCCAGCTGTGCCACGCCCACCGCCAGTGCCCCTGCGGCCCCGCCGCCCGCAGCGGTTGTTGCGGCGGCACCCGCACCAGCCCCCGCTCCTGCACTTGCTGCCGCGGTGTCTAACCCGAACGATCCGATGACCGCTGTCGGTCCGCCCACCATCGCGTGGAAGGACATGACGAAAGAGCAGAAGAACAAGTTCATGAAGGTGGTGGTCACGCCCCGCATGAAGGAAGTCTTCCAGGCCTACGACGCCACCGAGTACAAGGTCTTTGGCTGCAAGACCTGCCACGGCAAGGATCCGAAGGCGGTGGATTTCAAGATGCCCAGCGCCGATCTGCACGTGCTGCCGGCCACCCGCGAAGGGTTCGCCGAGTTGATGCAGAAGGAACCGAAGGCAATGAAATTCATGGCGGGCGAGGTGAAGCCCAAGATGGCGGCGCTTCTGGGGCTTGAAGACTTCCGCCCCGACAACCCAAAGCCCGACGCCTTCGGCTGTCACGGCTGTCACACCAGCAAGACCCAGTAAGACATTCGCTGCCCGGGACGCCGTGGTCAGCCCCCATCGGTTGCGCTACTGTCGCAGCCCATGTGGACGAAGAAGACGACGACAAGGGTGAAGGCTGCGGCGTCATTGTTTCTTTCGCTGGTGTTGCTGTCTGCCGCGACCGCGCAGGCGCAATCGCCAGCCGCCTTTCATCTGAAGGCCGGTGATCGCGTGGTCTTTTTCGGCGACAGCATCACCGAACAGCGTCTTTACACGACCTTCGTCGAGACCTTCGTGCTGACGCGCATGCCGACGCTGCCGGTGACCTTCGTCCATTCGGGATGGGGCGGCGACAAGGTCTCGGGCGGCGGGGGCGGCGCGATAGACACGCGTCTGCGCCGCGATGTTTTCGCCCACGATCCGAATGTGGTGACCGTCATGCTGGGCATGAACGACGGCCGCTACCAGCCTTTCGATCAGGCGGTCTTCGATGACTTCGCCGAGGGATATGAGCACATCGTCGCCAGCCTGAAGACAACGCTGCCGAGGGCGCGCGTCACCCTGATCCAGCCGTCGCCCTACGACGACGTGACCCGGCCGCCGATGGCGGGCGGCAGCTACAACGACGTTCTTTTGCGCTATGGCGCGTTCATCAAGAAAGTCGCCGCGCGGGAACGATTCGCGTTCGCGGATCTAAACACCGACCTGGTGGATGTTCTGCGCCGGGCCACCAAGACCGACGCCGAGGTCGCGCAGCAGTTCATCAAGGACCGCGTCCACCCGGGGCCGGCGGGATCGATCATCATGGCGGCATCGTTGCTGAAGGCGTGGCACGCGCCCGGTTTGGTGTCGTCGGTCGAGGTGGACGCCGCACAGAAACGGATCGTTCAGGCGCGGAACACCAAGGTTTCGAACGTGGCCGCGGCACCGCTGGGCGAGGGGGCCTCGTGGGTGCAGCTGGATGCTGCGTTGCCCATGCCTGTCGACACCGGCGATGCGGCGCTGGCGCTGGCCATCAAGTCGTCGTCGTTCACCGACACGCTGAACCGGCAACCGCTGCGGGTCACCGGCCTGCACGGCGGCTCGTTCGCGCTGTGGATCGACGACCAGCAGGTGGGTGTCTTCCGCGGGCCCGACCTGGCCAAGGGGATCAACCTGGCGACGCTGCCCACGCCGATGCTGCGCCAGGCCGCCGAGGTCCACGCGCTGACGCTGAAGCACAACGAGATCCACGCCACCCGCTGGCGGCAGGTCGAACTGCGCATGGGCAAGGACTCCGACGACTCTGTATCCGCCGCCCTGAAGGCGCTGGACGGCCTCGAGGCCGCGCTGGTGGCAAAACAGCGCGCCGCCGCCGCCCCGCGCTCGCGACGTTTCGATCTGGTTCCGGTGTCGGACGACGCGGCGGCGGTGCCCGCGGGGTTCCAGCCCCTGTTTGGCGAGGGGGCCTTGCGCTACATCTTGCTGGCCGCCAAACCACAACGAAACGTCGAGGTCTTCCTTGAAATGGACGGTGACGGCGACGCGCCGGGTCTGTTGCTTTTGCGCGCCAATGAGCGGGGCCAGGGTTTCACGGTGACCCTCGACGGACGGGCGCGCGGGGCCCTGGGTCGTGTCGAGGGCGTGGGCTTCAAGGGCGCGGGTCGCACGGCAGCGCCGGACTGGGCGCCGCACTGGAAGAAGGACGCCTGGAACGCCGTGCGCGTTCGCATCAGCGGCGAAAACGCCCACATCGTCGTCTGGTTGAACGGAACGAAACTGACCGACTGGACCGCAGGCAGCGTTCAGCCCCCGGCTGACGGGGGTTGGGATCGCGTCGCTGTTCGCGTCCCCCAGGACGGCCGGCCACCGCATTTCCGCAACGTCGCCGTGAAGGACCTGCCATGACACGCATCGCTCGAACACTGGCGCTGGCACTGACGCTGTATACGCCCGCCGCGTGGGCGCAGGCCTTCACCTTCACGACGCTGGCGGGGCTGGGCGGGGCCAACGGCGGTGTCGACGGGCCGGGTGCGTCGGCGCGTCTGAGGGCTCCGACGGGGATCGCCGTCAAGGACGGTACGGTCTACTTCAACGAATACTGGAACGGCGCCGTCAGGAAGGTCACGCCCGACGGGGTCGTGTCGTCGGTCGCGGGCCTGATGGGCGTGCACGGCAGCGCCGACGGTGTGGGCGCCGAGGTGCGCTTCGAACGTTCGCACGGCATCGCCGTCGGTCCCGACGGGACGCTGTACGCCGCGGACTGCGGCGACCACACCATCAGAAGGATCACGCCGGCGGGTGTCAGCACGACGCTGGCGGGTCTGGCGCATTCCGCGGGCGGCACCGACGGCACCGGCAGCGCCGCGCGCTTTCACGGCCCCGAGGGCGTCGCCGTCGACCAGCAGGGCAACGTCTTCGTGGCCGACACCTTCAGCTACACCGTCAGGAAGATAACCCCGGCCGGCGTCGTCACGACCATCGCCGGGCTGGCGGGAACCAAGGGCAGCGCGGACGGCAAGGGCAGCGCCGCGCGCTTCGACGTTCCCATCGGCATTGCCATCGATGGGCACGGGATCTTGTACGTCGCCGACGGCGGCTTCGACACGTTCACGGGCAATTCAACCGTCCGCAAGGTCACCCCCGACGGCACGGTGACCACACTGGCAGGTCTTGCGGGACAGCTGGGCCACGCGGACGGCAAGGGCAGCGCCGCGCGCTTTTACTATCCGGTCGGAATCGCCGCCGACAAGAACGGCACCGTCTACGTCGCCGATTCGCGCAACTTCACCGTCCGGCAGATCACCCCGGCCGGCGTGGTCACGACCATCGCGGGAACGCCCGGCGCCAGGGGCACGGCCGACGGCACCGGCGCCGCCGTCCGCTTCAATCTTGCGCAAAGCATGGCCGTCGACAGCGACGGCACCCTGTACGTCGCGGACACCGGAAATCACACCATCCGCAAGGGCGTCAGGGCCGCCCGATGACGAAGCGTTATACCAATGGCGAAATCACCATTCTGTGGCAGCCCGCGCTGTGCCAGCACACCGGCATCTGTTTTCGCGGCCTGCCCGAAGTCTTCGACCCCCGCCGCCACCCCTGGGTCGTGCCCGGCGCCGCGGCCACAGCCGAAATCGTCGCGCAGGTCGCCCGCTGTCCATCGGGCGCGCTGTCGCTTGTCGTCGGCGAAGATCCTTCGGCCGTCTAGCTGACGGCGTTCAGCACCTGGGCGGTGTCCTCGTAGTGCCGCAGCCGGGTCACCTGGTCGGCGTCATTCAAGGTCCACCAATGCAGTTGGTCCATTGCCACCCTTCGTCCGGTGGCGCGAACGGTGTACTCGATGTGAACGTCGACCACGACGTGGGGTCCGCAATTCCCAGGCGATTTCCCGGGCGGCCGCCATTGAAATCCCACACGGTGTCAGGCGTCACGCGAACCATGATGGCCGCCAGATCCTGCCTTCCGAATGCCTCGTAGATCGTTTGAACGGTGCTCACTTTTTCGATGCTCATGATGTCCCCCTTGTTGACCGACCTCGACCTCGACCTCGACCTGGATGGGGGCGGCCTGGATGCTTGGCAGGATCAGTTCCGCTGGCCCCGCGCCGACGCTACTTGTGGCGGAGGTACACGGGCCGAAGCGGCTCCTTGTAGATCGAATCGTACAGCTCGACCATGCCCTGTCGCTTGGTCAGGAGCCAAGGAGCGGAAGGCGTGATGCCGTTCTTCGTGAAGACGAGGTCATCCGCCAGATGCACGGCCGCGTGCAGCGGGATCGCCTTGCCGTTGAGCAAGACGACCAGGTCGCCGAATTGCAGATCCTGGACGGGCCTGTAGTCCGTCGCGAGGGTCTTCAAGACGAAATCCGGGTCATGAAACCGGTCATCAGGAGTGCTGTTGAAGAAGTTCAACGCAGTCCAGAAGCAATCCATCTTGTCAGCGCTCGCGTCAGACAAGCGCGGGAATCTGTAGAGGCGTTGCCGTGCGAAAGGCGGCAGCAGGTATGCGATGTTGATAGCGTCACCAGCCGGCTGGCGTGCCAGTGCCAGAAGTAGTGGCCGCAGGTCCTCGGCGCTTCCGCGACGATCCCAGTATCGGACGAGCCCGCCCACATCGTCCTGGGCGCCGACCTTGAGCCGCACGAGAAAGGTAGGCGATCGCAGAAGCATGCCGACGAATCGGGCCAAGGCCTTGTCCTGTGGCAGCCACCGCTGAAACATCCAGGTGTCGGAGAACGCGACTTTCGATCCGTATGGATAAAGAAGCCGCTTGAATCCGTCGACGGTCTGCTGATTCAACCCGGAGGCCAGGAAGAGGCTTTCCAGTTCCGACGCTTCGAACGCGAACGGACGAAACTGAACAGGGTTCTCGATGGATTGGCCCAGGACCCCGTAAATCGTCTGTCGCGTCGACGATGCCATGTCGAGAACAACATCTGGCGGTGGGTTAACCGACGTTCCCTGCGGCGTCACCTGCCACTGTCCGTTCCGTGAGATTTCCCCGACGGCGAAGGCACTGAATCCGGACGTTTTCAGGAGGTTTTCAACCTGCAGGCGGCTGTGTCCACCGAAAAACCACTCTGGCGTCCGCGGGGAGAGGGGATCGAGGTGGTCCGACGGCGGCTCGATCACGATCGGATCGTATTCCAGCCGCCCCCACGGCCCCTTGATTCCCTCGCTAACGTCTGGGCGACCAACACGGACCGACTGGACCACGCCGACGCTCTTGCGCCCGAGGGACCAGCCCGCCCAGCCCGCAACCACGGCGATCAACACCGCACCAAGCACCCGATAGCCTCGGCCGGCCCGGCTGCGGCCTGAAGCCGCAGTAAGGCCGCCCCGAGGCGCCCATCCGGGGTTCGGGGTCCTGTGATGGCTGGAGACGTTCTGACGGCGGCCCACGCTGGCTATCTCGCCTACATCGGCCGAATCCAAGGCAATCTTGAAGGGCCGGTGACCCGCCGCGCGGACCCTGAAGTCTTGGGCGCGCACCCGCCGCAAAAGGCAACCAGGCGCATCGCGTCCGTAGTCACCGCAGCACCGGGGGCGCTCGCGTCCGACCGCCCACGACGGCACCAAGGCCCAGGGACAGGACCACCGGCAGCAGGTGAAAGACCATGGTGTGACTGACACTGGGCAGGGCGTGGCAGGCCACATGCAGGACAGACTGTGCAACGGTGACGGATCTTGCCGGGTGCGGCGGCGGGGCGGGCGATAGGGAATCCGGTGGCAGCACCACGCCCGGACCGCTGATGCGCCCGGGCTGGAATTGCCTGGCGTCGGGCTGCCACTTCCCGGACAAGCAGCCCGTCCCGCCCGACTGGGGCGCGGCCGGTACGATTTTCCCCGGGTTCGACGCGCGTTCGACCGAAGGACTGGCCGGGGTGACCGTCATCCTCAAGGATACCGACGGCAAGGAGGTTCGACTGGTCACCAACGCCGCGGGCAATTTCCACACCGCGGAGATCCTCAAGGGTCCCATCGACGTGACGCTGGAACGCCAGGGGCGCCGGATCAAGATGCCAACGCCCGCCCCCGCCGGCTCGTGCAACTTCTGCCATTCGCTTCCGGCAACCAGTGGCGAAGGCTGGCCAAAAGGGCGCATCTTCGCCCCCTGAGCAATGCCCCACGGCGAACCACTCGGCGCGACGGGCTGCCGGGGCCGCCCCCTCCATCACGGCGTGGGCTTCACGAAACGGAGTGCGAAACGGTCAGTGGCCCCCCGCCGCCCCTTGTCGAACACGTTCCAGTCCCTCGCGTCCGCCGGATTGCGAAGAAATTCTGACGCGGACTCCAGCACGAACCCGGCCGCCAGGATCTCAGTGCGCACCAGCGCCTCATCGATCCGGTGAAGGGTCTTTGCAACATCGGCCCCGGCTCCGGGCTTGGCGGAGTGGTCGATCACCACGAAGGCGCCCCCCGGTTTCAACACCCGGTAGATCGCCTGATTCATGCGGTGCCGGTCCGTCCCGAACCAGTAGGTGTCGTGATAGAAAAGGACCATCACGACGAGATCGAGCGCGTGCTCATCGGACGGGAACGGATCTTCGAGTTCGCGATCGAGGCGGACAACGTCACGCATCGCCGGCCGTACAAGCCGCGCCGTCCAGGACTTCTCGGCAAACCGCTGCAGCACGAACGGGGTATTGTGGCCATACACGCGCCCTTCCGGCCCCACTGCGCGCGCCAGCAACTCGCTGGTGTAGCCGCCTCCCGCGCACAACTCGGCGACCCTCTGCCCTGGGCGCACGCCGACGAACGCCAGCATCTCGACGGGCTTGCGTGCGGCGTCCATGGCGCGATCGTCAGGCGTTCGATCTGGCGCATCCACGATGGTCTTCCAGTCGATCGTGTGGGCACGTGGCTCAAGGTTCACCGCAGGCAGACGCGTGGCAGTACGGGTGGATGCGCAACCGCAAACAAGGCCAAGCAAGACGACAAGCCGAATCATGACGGCATCCTGCCCCGTGGCCCCGCTGTCTGTCATCCCCGACGTGCCGGGGTGACGTCGAATGCACTGGCGCGTGTGGCCTCCCCGTTGATCAAGACGGCGACGGGCACGGTTGTCCGAAGGTCCAGTCACAGGAAATCGTGATCTCGCCGCGGCACGCATCACCGCTTGTGCTTGGCAACTCGCCAGGTCGCCCCGTCGAGCCATTGAACTTGCTGACGTGTGATGGTCGCGATGAGCGGAACGGGCTTGCTTGCGACGACGCTGTCAATCGTCTTCCAGTGTTGCAAGAGGCACGCGGCTTGCTCATCTCCGCGCATGTTCGCCGCAGACAGACAGACGTAGCGCGCATTCGCATGTCGAAGCGCCTGGATTTCGACACACGCGCGTCGGATGTTCTTGTCCTTGGTCAGGATCACCCAGTCGCGCGCGGCCACCTCGGGAATCCAGACCTCGTCGGGAACCTTGGGATGTCCGTGCCCAAGCATCGATCCACCCAGTAGATTTGTTCCGATGCCACGCGCTAAGCCGCGCGGAGCTGAGATTCGAATCGAATCGCCTCTTCGACCGTGGCCTCTTCGATAGCGAAGTCAGCGGCAAGTACCGCTGTGGAATCGCCGGCGAAAAAGCGATCAGCGACAACGGCCGTTTCCAAATTCGTGGACGCCAGAATCGGCCTACCAAATCGAAACGACGGATCGATCAGAACGGTGCGGGCGTTCGACCCATCGTCGCGCGTGATCGGGAACAGTCGGCTGGCCAGTCCCTTCTCGTCGCGCTCGATGCGCTCGAGGTAGCGCTCGATCAAAGGGCGAAAGGTGGTTTGAGAGGTCGAGATATTGACCAGTTGACCGAGATACTCCGCGAATCAGCGGGCTCCAGCTTTTCCGAGGTGGCGCAGCTGTTCGAGACGCTCCCCGGGCTCGGGCTGAGGCTGAGCCTCGGCGGCGGTGCCCAGGTCGTTGGTCTGCCGGAGGGCCGGCCATGATGGGAACGATCACAGTCGAAACTGGAACTTGCGCTAGTGATCAAGGTTGTATAACCTTCGCGCGAGTGGCCCAGCCAGCAACTATATCCGACCTTCTCACCATCAAGGCGGCGGCCGAGCTACTCGGAGTGAGCGAGCAGACCCTTCGCCGATGGGACAAGGCCGGAAAGCTGCGGGCTCGTCGGCATCCCATGAATGGCTACCGGATCTATCCGCGCAAGATAGTCCTAGACCTCAAGCGGAAGATTCTGTCAGACGGGAACGCAGGGCGATGAAGGCCGACATCCTCAAGCTGCTGCTCCAGTCGCACGCCGACGGCGATGAATCGTCGTTTCGGAAGGCCGCCCTGCAGCTTGCTGCCGCCGAGAGCGGAGCAGGTCACGTCCGAGTTGCCGATGAGATCCGCGCGATCATCGCGAAGATGCCTCCCGCGAGTACGCGCAAGGCTGGCCCCATCGTCGACATCGCCAGCCCTCGCGGCGAGCTCGCCGACATTCTCGAAGGCGGCCATCGCGACGAGCGCCTGCGCGACATCGTCCTACGTGACGAGGTGCGCGATCTCCTGCTCCGGGTGATCTCAGAGAACCGGTCGCGCGGTCGCCTTGAGCGCTTCGGCGTCTCGCCAAGACGCAGACTGCTCTTTCACGGCGCTCCAGGCTGCGGGAAGACGCTGGCAGCGGCGGTGCTCGCTGGCGAGATGGGCCTGCCGCTGATGACCGTTCGCTTCGACGCGCTCTTCTCGCGTTTCTTGGGAGCGACAGCGGTTCAACTCCGGGCGATCTTCGCCGAGATGCCACGTCGTCCCGGCATCTACCTCTTCGACGAGTTCGATTCGGTGGCGAAGGCCCGGGGCGACTCTCAGGACGTCGGCGAGATGAACCGTGTCGTCACCGCGTTCCTCCAGCTCGTCGACGCCGACGTCAGCGGGAGCATCCTCGTCGCCGCCACGAACCACGTCGATCTGCTCGACCGCGCTGTGTTCCGACGATTCGACGTCATCGTGCCGTTCGAGAAGCCGACACGGGACCAGCTCGTCGATCTCCTCAAGCTGCGCTTGGGAACGATCGGCCTGACGGAGGCCCAAGCCGCACAGCTTGCCTCACGAGCCGAGGGCTGGAGCTTCGCCGATGTCGCACGGGCCTGCGACGACGCGGTTCGAACCATGGCGCTCGACGATCGCGAGGAGGTCACCGAGCGAGACGTCGTCCACGCGCTCGAGGAGCTGAAGCGACGCGAGTTGCCGGCCGGGAGATGATCCATGGCCGAAGAACGGCTACCGCTACTTCGCGGACGTGTTTCCGCGGTCGAGAGCTACGAAGCTCCGCAGCGTGGTGGCTCGCCGCCGAAGCTCCCTTCTCTCGATCCGCTCGCCCATAGAACTCGACTTGTCGCCCAGCTCGACACGATCGAGCGTCAAGTGCAGGCGCGTGCGGAGACCGCGCGTGATGAGGTGGCGACCCGCGAGATTGTTGCAGTGCACCCTTCCGCCGGCGCGAAGCTCACGCCGGAGCAGCTCGACGACGTGCGCGAGGATGCGCGTCTCATCGGCGTGGTCCTGGAGACCGGCGCGGTCCTTCTCGACGTGGCCAACCCGCATCTCGGCTACCTTCGCGAGAAGATCGACGCCTTCGCCGCCGACGCGGGTTCGACAACGAAGACGGAGAAGGACGGGACCACGACGGTCCGCCGCGACAAGGAACGCGCGATTGCCCCGCTCGACACCATCCGCCTGGCACAGCTGGACGATGTTCGCGGCCCGCAGTTTCGCGCAGAACTCCTCGTTGCTGATCGCCCGTACTGGTTCGAGATCGCCTGCCGAGGTGGCTATCGCCGCCCACTCTCCGAGACAGAAGCAAGCCGCGCGCAGATCGCCCGCCAGCTACATCGTGCGGGTGCGCCCCACGAGAGGCTCGATGAGTTCATTGGACCGGAGCAGGTTTACCTTTTTGTGAGGCTCACGCAGCAGAAGCTCGATGCGCTGCGTGCCGCGACGGACTGCATCTACGAGGTGGAGCTTGCTCCGCCGCCACTCCGAGATCTCTGCTTGCTCGAGGACGTCACGACGAAGGACGTGAAGGCGTTCTTGCTGCAGCCGCCGGCTGTGGACGCGCCCGCGGTCGTCATCCTCGACACCGGCATCGCGACTGCGCACCCGCTACTGAAGCCGGCGATCCTTTCCGCGACAACGGCGAGCGATCTGATCCCGTCGCCCGAGGACACGAACGGCCACGGCACGAAGATGGCCGGCGTCGCCCTCTACCGCGATCTCGGCGCCGCGATTGAGCGAGGGAACGCCGTCGCGCCGCACTGGCTCCAGAGCAGCCGCCTGTTGGTGCAGCCAGGCCAGGGTACGGCGTCTGACGACAACTACGTGAATTGGCCGGTCCTCACCCTCGGGGCGGTGCGCTCGGCTGAGGATGCCGATCCTCGACCGCGTGATCGCGTGTTCGTGCTCGCGATCACCAGGACGATGCAGGAACCACCGCTCGATGGGCTCGTCGCGACCCTCTGGAGCCAAGCCATCGATCAGATCGTCCACCACGAAGGCCACGGGCGGCTGCTCGTCGTCTCGGCGGGGAACGCCAGGTACGACCAGTGGCTGGCGCTCGCAGAGCAGCATCCGCAGCTCCAGCTCTCCGAGAAGATCCATCAACCCGCGCAGGCAGCGAACGCGCTGACGGTGGGCGCGTTCACCACGCGAGTCGAGCTTCCGGGATCGAAGGACTACGCCGAAGCACAAGTCGTCGCGAAGCGCCCGGGCGGCATCTCCCCGTTCACGAGCACGGGCCTCTCGGGAAACGAGTGGCCGATCAAGCCGGACGTCGTCATGGAAGGCGGGAACCTCGCGATTTCGGGCTCGCTGCCCGACGCGAGCGTCCCTACGCTGAGCGCGCTGACGACCAACCACCGGCACACGCTCGGGCAGCCCCTCGGCCAGATCTCAATGACGAGCGAAGCCACCGCACGCGCCGCAAACCTCGCGGCGTGCATCTGGGCGGTCGAGCCCAAGCTCCGCCCGGAAACGATACGTGGGCTGATCGTCCATTCGGCGTCCTGGACTCCGGAGATGGTCGCGCAGTTTGGAGGAATGAACGATCGCCTCCCCGCGTGCGGTTACGGCGTACCGGATGAGCGGCTTGCGCGTGAGTGCGCCCAGGAGCGTGCGACGGTTCTCATCGAGGACGAGATGCCGAACGCGGTCGTCGAGGAGGAGCCGAAGAAGAAGCCGCCCAAGCGCCCGACGACGAAGACCACGGAGCCGAAGCTGCGACGCAAGCTCAAGCTCTTTCGGCTCCCAATCCCGAGCGAGCTGCTGGGCGAGACCGACCCTGACGTCGAGCTGCGCGTCACGCTCTCCTACTTCACCGAGCCGAACAAGTTCGGCCGCACCGTCTTTCGCGGACTCGATCTCAAGTGGGACATGCAGGGACCGCAGGAGTCGGAGAGCGCGTTCCTCCAGCGCATCAACGTCTTGAAGCGACCAAAAGGGGCCGATGGGAAGCGTCAGAAGGTGGCCGCCACGAAGTCGTTCCCGTGGGATCTCGGGGTACAGCTTCGCAGTCGCGGCACTGTTCAGAGCGACCGATGGCGCGGCAAGATGTCCGCGCTCGCCGGGGACAAGCTCATCGCGATCATCCCGGTGCTCGGATGGTGGGATCAGCGCCGGCACCTGAAGGAGCAGGGCATGCGCTTCTCGCTCATCGTCTCGGTCTTCGGTCCGGGCGTCTACGCGGCCATCAAACCTCGCGTGGAGGTACCGATCTCGATGTCCATCGAGATCTGATCGAGCCAATATAGCCGACAACCCTATGTAAATACGCAAGAAACAGCCGGACTAACAGGGCTGGCGATGTTGTCGCCGGCATCTTCGCGTCCGACAAACATGAAATTCTTTCTTCCCAGGGCCACGACTCGGAGCGCGGATTCGCTTCTGTTGTTGTCCGGTGGAATCCGGGCGTCGTCGAGGAATCGAGTCAACTCGGTCCAGTTGTTGAGCGCGTATGAAATCGCGCTGCCCATGGGGCTTTTGGGCACATGCTGGCCCTTGCGATCTTCCAACCACACCGGCCTGACCGCCTACTTCAACCCTCCGTTTTGCGCAGCGTCTGCGCCCGTATCTTTCGGGCGCGCAGCCAGTGCGGAGATCAGGTGGCGCAGCATCGCGAGCATCGTGAGGGTCCAAGCGGCGATGGCGACGTACACGGATACGCGCGGGATGGCGATCAGATAGGACGCGTCGACGGCCGCCGCCAGCCGAATGGTACACACGGTGTACATGCCCACCGGGAACACCGCGCTCCAGTAGAGGGGATCATAGCGAAGGGGGAATCGTCGCCAGACGTGCCGCCACAGGCCGAGAACGACCAGCATCGGGATCCACCACGTTGCCGTCGCCCACCACATCAGGGTGAGGCCGCGGACGAACGGCAGTACCTGCACGATAATGGCGGCGTGCGGGGCCGCCAGCACCAGCAACGCGCCCGCCAGGGTGGAGATGGCAGCGGCCCCCATGTTGATCCAGTAGGGCGGCGACAGATCGGACGGGGTCATCTCGAAGAAGGTGCAGCGGTAGAAAATGAGGCCGATGATCCACAGGTACAGCATCCCGCCACCCAGCCAGACCACCAGGCAGAACAGCAGTGCCGGCGCTTCGTACGGGTGCAACCCCGGCGCCAGTTGCGCGCCCAGCGCGGCCACCGACTGCGCAGCCACGACCACGACCAGCCAGCCGCCGTTGAGACCCTCGGGCAGCGGCGGTTTGTTCTTCTTCACAATGAACATGGCAAGGATGGTGTACGTGAGCGCCAGCCACAGCACGATGCCCACGGCCCACAGGACGCACGCCGCGCGAAAGGCGCCTCCGATCACTAGGCACTGCGATCCCAGCACGCACGTAGCCGCCACCGATGTGAAGAAGCCGACCGCGCGGCCGTGGTGCCACAGGTCCGCCAGCACGCGATCACGGTGGCGAACGACGCGCGCGATCATCAGGGCCCAGACCACCGGATAGAAAGCCAGATTGAGGGCGAACAAGACGGCGCCGATCGCCCGCAGCCCAAGCAGGTGCGTGGCCAGCGACACGATCCCGGTGGCCATCACCAGCGCGAAGTACGCCGGATGCAGATCAGCCAGTCCGCCCAGAGCGGGCGGGGACGTTCCGGGGCCGGGCGCGGCATCGATGGACATCAGAGGTATCGCAGCAGGCCCAGGTTGAGGAGGAAGCAAGCGGCGCTGGCCGCCACAGAGGGAAGCACGACCGCCGTGTTCCCACCGAGGAATGCATTCATCGTCGCCGTGAAAAGCCACAACTGGGCGACGATCAAGATGAGAACGAAACAAAGTATTCCATGGACAATCGTCGGTTGATGCGCGCGCAGCGGTGCCCGTCGTAGGGGCATATCAGACGGTCCTTTCATCCATGCCGATCGCCCACACCTCGTCTCCCCGTACCTCGCACAGATCGAAATAACCCTCGTGGCAGGGACAGTGCAGCACCCCTTCGGCCACGCGCGGGACCACCGCCTTGCGCCAGTCCGAAGAGGGCGCGGCGGCAGCGCGGACAAATCTGCTGGTAGTGGTCGGCGTCGCGACGGTCGAGCTCGTAGCGGAATCCCAGCTCTCGTTCGACCTGGGTCAGGTCGCGGATCAGCTCCGCCGGGGCAAATGTGGCCGCGCACCTCTTGCAAGCGGCCTGCTCGCCCATGCGGGCGGCTTCCTTGTACAGGGCGACCCCGATCTGGGCGGGTCGCTGGAAGACGTGGAAAAACTTGCCGAAAGGCAGCCACAGCAGCGTCAACACGACGGTGATCGCGTGGACGATGGCCAGAAACCCATAGGCGTAGCCACGCATCCAGGTGTAGCTGACGGTCAGCATCAGTCCGCTGACGCTGATGGCAGCAAGCACAAGCAGCGGCAGGATGTCCTCGCCGAACTGCTGCGCGGCGGCCGCGCCGTGATCCCGTATGCGCCGCCGGAATGCCAGCATCACGCCACCCATGACCAGGAACGAGCACCACACCATGCCGTGAAGGACCAGGAACGCGGTCACCGACTCGATGCGGAAGCTGGCGACCGGCACGCCGAAGACGAAGGCGCGGTATGTGTCGAGCGCGCCGGGGATCGTTTCGAAGTGCAGCCAGCCCCACACCAGCGGGAAGGTGATCGCTGCTGCGCCGATGCAACCTCACATGATCTCCAGGTGGGCGGCGCCGCGCAGGACGCCGCGGCGGAAGATGAACCGGTTGGCCACCACTTCGACCAGCAGGCGGCGCAGCACCTCGCCCAGGTTCTTGACAAAGAAGCGGGGATTGGCCATCACGCGCCAGCCGCGCCGCCAGTACATCCGCGTGGGCGGCCGTTGCAGCCAGACCGAGTAGCGGTAGGTGATGCCGAAGGTGGCGAACAGCGTGGCGAAGGTGTATCCGACCAGCGCGGCGTCGAAGTGCCTGAGGTTCCGAGAACCCGCCACAATGAGCGCGGCCAGGAGGCAGGTGGCAAGGGCACCGCTCAGGAGGGCGCGAACCTGGAACCCGCGGAACATGCGGTGCGCATTATAACAACGACCCGGGGCAGCGCCGTTGCGATTCGCGCTGATCTTGGCTTTCGTCCGCAGGATCGACGACCACCGTCCTTTCAGCTTCACGCGACCCTTCCGGCTCAGGACCACCGACCGACCGGCCGGGGAAAATGGGCTTCGTCTTTACGGGGACTGTATTAGGGCATACAGTCCGCGGGCGAATAGTTTTTGGGCTCAATAATTTCGTCCCCTTGAGGAGCGCCACCATGACCAACCCCGCGCAACGAATTTTGATCGCGATGCTGCTGGCGACCCTCACCGCCTGCGGCTCGAGCAAGCCCGCCAACACCGGCACGGGCGGCAGCGGAGGTTCAGGCGGCACCACGGCCACCGGGGGCACGGCGGGAACCGGGGGCACCACCGCCACCGCAGGGAGCACCGGCTCCGACGGCAGCGTGGGCTCCGACGTCGGCGGCTCCGACGTCGGCGTGGGCTCCGACCGCAGCGCGGGCTCCGACAGCAGCGTGGGCTCCGACAGCAGCTCCGACGTCGCCACCACGACCAAAGCGATCGCGGCCGCCACGGGGGGGGCCCTCACGATCACGGGCGGAGCGGTCAACATCCCCGCCGGCGCGCTCGCGGCCGACACGATGATCGCCGTGCGAGAGTCCTCGCCGGGCACGGACACGCCCAACAAGGATCAGATCGTGGGGCTCATCTACAACTTCGGCCCCAACGGTACGAAGTTCAAGTCGCCGGTCGAGCTGACGCTCCCGCTGACGAGCGCGGTGCCGACGGGCAAGAGCGCGATCGTCGCGTTCCTCGATACGGCGACCAACGTCTGGGTGCCGCTCGCTTCCAACGTCTCGGGTGCGACGGGAGCTCAGAGGGTCACGGCCCTCACCTCGCACTTCACGCCGTTTGCCGTGCTGCTGCTGTCGACGGGCGGCGCCTGCCCGGCGACCGCCGCGTGTGGTGGGTCGCTGGTGGGCGCATGGGAGCTCACCACGTTCTGCAAGGCGGGGCCGCAGGAGACCGCCACGGTCGACTGCAAGGACGGCTCGTTCGAGTTCGCCACCGCAGTCTGGGACCTGACCGGCACGATGACGATCGCCGCCGACAACACGTTCACGACGGCGCGCACGGTTCACGCCGATCGCTTCGTCACCGAGCCCCCGGCCTGCATCGCGCTCGCCAACACCGTTTTCACGCCGAAGATCGCCACGTGCGACGGTCTCGTGCCGGGTCTCAACAAAGAGTTTTCGCTGATGACGACGATCTGCACCGGGACGGTCGCCGCCGGGTGCACCTGCTTTGCGCCCACCGCGGTGCCGCAGACCCAGACGGGGACGATCGTCCCCTCGGGAACGACGTACATCGCGACCTTGACGGGCGGCCAGCCCGGCGGGCCCAACTCTTACTGCGTGAAGGGCAACGTGCTGACGGTGACGTCGCCGACCGGGGACGTCTTCACGGCTATCAAGAAGTAGTCGGCAGCGAACGGCACGGCTAAAGACCTAGCAGGGTTTCATCCATCTTCGGCGGAGGGGCCGGCTGTATCAGGCGTTCTCCGACCTTGAGCGGATGTGCGATCGGACCTCTGCACGTCCGCGCGGCTCACCAGAGCCACTCCCAGGCGACATTGGCGAAGTAGCTCCATTCCGGGTGAGGCCAGCTTCCCCCGGCGTCACTCCATGCGGATTTCTCCTGCTTCGTACAACCGTCGAACGCGTAGCAGTTCCGATGCTCTTCGAGACGCGCATTCTGTGAATGGAGGCCGATGCGTCGTTTTCCGCCGACGGTCAGTGAAAAGAGACCTTTCGCAGCGGCCTTGGAGATCCGGACGCCGGCGAAACCATGCCAGTCCACTGCGCTGTCCGCGACATGGAATAGTTCGAACTGCTTTCCGGAAGGAGCGCCGGTATCTGCCAGGCGTATGTAGTGGGCAGAGTAAATGACATTCGTGCCGAGTACCGGATCGATCGTCAGAGGATGTTCACCCGGCCCTTTGCAGAAAAGCCCGTTGTTTCCTTCAAGCGAAAACGCCGCCGTGGTGCCCGCCATCGGGACAGAGGCAGCGCCGTCGATTCCAAGGCCAAGTCGGAGGGCTAGATGATCCAGGTACACAGCTCCCGTTGCGCCCAGGTACCCTCCTGGCGCATGACTTCCGAACCACACCACCGGCAGGTCTGACTGAAATCCCAAACCGATGGTTTTCGCGTCGGCCGAGGCCGCGACCAGTGACAAAATCCCAGTCAGGGTGAGGCTCTGAAGGAAGTTCATGCATTGGTATCGTCCCGATTTCATCGAAGTTGCGGATCCGAAGCGGCGCGAAACCATCGGGCGCGGCCACTTCGGATCCGGCGGGCAGATTCACGCCCGCATGTTCCCTATCGGGCTCGCGAGAAACTAGAAGCCGACCGGCGTAAGGGTCACGAACTCGGGAACCCAGCGGGTGA
>JANXXE010000093.1 GCA_025350815.1 Myxococcales bacterium
GGAAGGTCCTTTCGTATCTCGGGCACACCTTGATATCGGTGCAGGGGTCGAGGGCCTTAACACCGAAACGTCCTGCAACACGTCCTCCGCCCCCTGTTGGTCACGCAAAATGGCGTTCGAGGGGCACGGCAGCTCCTATCCCGCAGTTCCGCGGGCCCCCAAAACGTCAACACGCATCGGTCGCAATTCTTTGTGCCGCGGCGCTCCGGTGATTTGGTCGCTGCCGCGGGACGGTCACGGCCCAGGCGGGTGCTGGGCAGTTCATCGCCCGCGACGTCATCAAACGAGCCAACACGCCCTTCGGCTCGCTGGTCATGTCCGCCTTGGCTCACGAAGGCAACGATCGCTACCTGTCGTTCTTCGGGCCGCCGCTCGATCCCACGACCGTGAATGTCCCAGCGCCCCGGGTGGATCCACGCTTGAGGAGATTCCCAATGAGTCGGCGGGCCCCAACCGACGTCTTGGTGAACGGGCCCGTGCTACCCTAAAAGAGGTCATGCTTTCGGACACGCGACCGGAAATCGAGCGGATCGTTCTCGACGGATACCGGCAGATGTCGCCCGCGCAGAAGCTGGCCCGTGTGGACGATCTTCGCCAGCTGACGATGGGGCTTGCCGAACGCCGGATCCGTTCGCAATACGCCGGAGCGTCGGACCAAGAGGTTCGTCTGCGGCTTGGCGCGCTGACCCTGGGCCGCGATCTGATGATCAGGATCTTTGGCTGGGATCCCGAGCGCGAGGGGTGGTGAAGGAAAGTCCATCGGGGGCTGCCGCCATAACGACCCTTGTCACCAGCGAGTTTGACAGGTTAGCCGTCCGATACGTCATCGTGGGATCTCTGGCCAGTTCGCTGCACGGTTTGCCGCGGGCCACGAACGACGCCGATGTTGTCGCCGCCTTGCAACTGGACCAGGTCGAAGATCTGGTGAAGGCGCTCAGCGGGACCTTCTACATCGATGCGGACGTGATCAAGGACGCGATCCGTCGCCGGAGCGAGTTCAACATCATCCACCTGGCAACGATGTTCAAGGTCGGCGCGTGCCCGCGCGGACGCGGGGATTTCCTAGGGCAACTTCTGGCTGAGCGCGCCCAGGTAGTCCTTCTTGCCCAGGTTGACGCCGTTGTGCCGCAAGATCGCGTAGACGTGCGTCAGGTGAAAGAAGAAGTTCGGGACGCCGTGTTCCATGAAGTAGTCGGCGCCTGACATCACCTTGCCCTCCCAGCGCGGCTGGGTGATGACACGCGTCGCGGCACCCTCGAAATCCTGCGCCGTGTAACTCTCCAGGTAAGTCACGACCGTCTGCACGCGGGTTCGCAGTTCTTCAAGGGACTGTTCAGTGTCGGCATGGGCCGGCGCCACCTTGCCGGTCAGGCGCGCCGCCACCAGCTTGGCCGTGTCGCAGGTGATCTGCACCTGTCGTGCGAACGCGAACTGGTCAGGCGCCAGGCGCGCCGTCAGGAACACGGTGGGCTCGAACTTCTTGGCTTGCGCATGGGCGCCGGCGGCCTCGATCCATTTGTCGAGCTGGCCAAGCATCTTCTTCATCTGCAGAACGGTGGCGTAGTACATGCGCGCAGTGTAGCGCATCGCCGGGCATCCAGCGGCCTACGGTGGTACCGCGCCCGAGTCCTGGTTGAATCCTGGCCGGCGCTGAATCGGACCCAGATCGACAGCCTCGAAATTCGCGGCGCCCACGGACTGGACCTGGCTGAAAACCGTGTCGGACCAGTTCGCGCTGGGCTCGCCCTGGATGTACATATTCGACCCGCCGTCGGCCAGATACATCCCGTACGTTTGCAACGCGACCACAATGGCGCGCGCCTGCACGCCGAAGTTCGCCGGCATCACGTAGCTGGCCTTGAGACGAAAAAGCTGCCCCATCGGCGGCAAATTGGCAGCCAGCGTGCCGTTCTCGGTCAGGTGGCGCGCAGGCCACGTGAATTCGTTGCGGATGCTGCGCGAGCGAATCGTGAACCGCAGCGCGTGTTTGATGCTGCCCGAGGCCGCCTCGTCAGCACGCAGCAGCAGCGGTAAGATCGGAAATCCCGCGGCATCCGCCGAGGTCCAGCCCGACGGGCGCAGGGTGTTCGCGCGCAGATCGAAGGTCGCGGAGCCGAAGATATTCCAGACGCCGCCCACGCCGGTATACGCATGATAGATCTCCCACAGGCGGCAGTTGTCGGTGTCCAGAATCAGGATGTGGTGATCGGCGTAGGTCTGTCCCGCGACGTCCGGAGAAATCCCGCCCTCGACCAGTGGGTTGGCCGGAATCGGCAACTGGGGGCCTGGCGCCGCCGCCGTGGTGCAGGGCGAGATACGCGTGTGGGCCGCCCCCGAGGCGCAATCGCTTTCCGACTTCGGATCCCACGACAGGTCGGGATCCATCGACGTGTACTTGACGTCCCTCCACGCCAGTGAATTGGCGTTCACGACGTTGTACGGGATGCCGTAGTAGGTGTCGGGCTGGGTCATGTCGACGGACCGGCCCAGATCCAGGTGAATGTTCGCGACGCCCACGGTCGCCATGAAAGCCGCCGAGTTGGCGTGCACGGGCAGGTTGTTGATGGGCGTGTTGAAGATGTGGTTGCTGGGCAAAATGGGGCAGCCCGCGATCACGGGCGAAGTCCCCGCCACGACGACCGGCGCGTCCCCGGGCGCCGTCGGTGCGTCTCGTGACGTCAGCGGCCCGTCGGCCAGGCGTGCATCCAGCGGCGCATTGCCGTCGATGGCGGGCCGCGTGTCACCCTGAATCGCGCCGTCGCGAGGCGGTCCGGAATCCGCCCCCACCAGGGCCGCGCCATCCGGCAATCCGGCCGGGCTCCCGCCCCTGGCATCTGATGACGCTGTCCCCGCCTCCGCGCCGTTCCCGCCCGCGCCCGTGCCGCCGCCGCAAGAGACGGCGCCCAACAGCGCGCACAGCAGACCCATGGATGCAGACTGGGAAAAGCGCATGGTCACGATATTGTAGGCGCCTTGGCGTCATTCCTGAACCCTGTTCTATCCATTGCGCTGTGTCTTGGCAGCGGCGGCGAGGCAACGGTTGCCCCATGTCCTGTCTTTCCGCCGGACAATCCGTGGAACCGCGACGTCTCCGCCGATGCCGTGGATCCCAATTCGGACCGCTACCTGGCCAGGATGAATGCGGGACTGCGAAAGATTCACCCCGACTTCGGCAGCGATGCGACCTATGGGATCCCGTGGACCACGGTTCCCGGCAACCAGCCCCGGGTGCCGGTCACGTTCTTGTATGCGGATGAAAGTGATCCCGGGCCATACCCCATCCCGCCGACTGCGCGCATCGAAGGCGGCGCGGCGGCCCGCGGTGATCGACACGTGCTGGTGATCGATCGCGACGCCTGTCGGCTGTACGAGATGTTCCATTCTCGGCGCGTGGGCCCGGGTTGGTCGGCGGACTCGGGCGCCGTGTTCGACCTGCGTTCGAATATTCTGCGCAAGGATTTTTGGACCAGCGCCGATGCCGCGGGCTTGCCGGTATTTGCCGGCCTGGTGCGCCGGGACGAGGTGGCGGCCGGCGAGATCAAGCACGCCTTGCGATTCACGATGGCGAAGACGCAGCGGGCGTTCGTTCATCCCGCGACCCACTGGGCCAGCGCCTCGACCGATCCGGATTTGCCGCCCATGGGGCTGCGCGTGCGGCTCAAGGCCAGCTATGACATTTCCGCTTTCCCCATCAAGGGTGCCGCGCGTGTGGTGGCGACGGCGCTGAAGCGTTACGGAATGCTGGTGGCTGACAACGGTTCGGACTGGTTCATCTCGGGCGAGACGAACAGCGCGTGGAACGATGCCGAAATCGCGCCGCTCAAGGGCATACCCGCCAGCGCCTTCGAGATCGTCAAGCTGGGCACCATCGTGCGCAAGTAGCGGGCGCTGCGCTCAGGGCAGCAGCGTCGTGACCACCAGGCCGCCGCGATCCGCGACGGGCATCGGCGCCACGACAATCGGGTGCGGACCGTCGTGCAACGCGGGGATGGCCACGCCGATGGCCGCGCCGACCATCGCCCCGACGGCGACGTCGGTGGGAAAATGGTTGCCGCCGAGAACCCGGGCGGACGCGACCAAGGTACCGCTGGCCACGCCCGCGCCCAGCACGAACCAGGGCCACCGGTCCGCAGGATGCAGGCGGTGGAAGGTCATGAATGTGCTGACCGCGCAGCCGAAAGTGGTCGATGTATGACCGCTGAAATAGGACAGGGCCCCATCGCCCCCCTGGCGCACCGAGGGCGGTGCCTCCGCGCCGTACATGAACGGGCGCGGGCGACCGGTCACTGAGGTCGAAAGGCCTGATGCCGCGCTTGCGACGAGGGTGGCCTCGGCAACCACGACCAGATCGTTCAGGCCGTTGCGCGGCCCCTCGTGCAACAACAGACTGCCGGCGGCCAGCCCCTGGATTCCATAAAGACCCACGTCGGACCATTTGTTCCAGCCAGGCTGATACCGTCCTGCCACCTTGCGATCGAGCCAATTGAGGCCCGATGGATCGCAGAACGTACTTGCGGCCAACGGATCAGCCGCGGTCGGCGCGCAGTAAGCCGGGGCCAGTCCCCCGCGCAGGCCGCGGCCCGCGACGAACGCCAGTGCCACGGCCAGCACGGGAACATCGATGGCGGCATTGACCTGGTAGGCCGGCCGGCCGGATCGAGGCTCGTCCGCCGCGGCAGCGCCCGCTGTTGTGACAGCCAGCAGACCGGCCGCGGCCATCAATCGCCTTCGTCGCATGACGTTTTCCTTGCCCTAAATTTAGCGCCGCCGCAGCAGGTAGCGCAGCAAGGGGGCGGCGTGCAACGCCTGGATCATCTCGCCATCGTCCAGCAGGCGCGGCACATCGTCGACAGGCACCAGATGCACGCGCAAATCCTCGGTGGCTTCCGGCGTCGCGGCCGCCACGGGCGTCACGCCCTCGGCCAGGTACGTGTAACAGATGTTGGTCTGCAGGGCGGGATTCGCGGACAGCTTCGTCAGCAACGACCACCGCCCGCCGCCGTATCCGGTTTCCTCGCCAAGTTCGCGGCGTGCCGCTGTTTCCAGGTCGGTGTCGGCCGCGTCGACGACGCCTGCGGGCACCTCGAAATGAACATCGCCGATGCCGGGACGGTACTGGCGCACCAGGACCACCTGATCCTCTGGCGTGACCGCCACGACGTTGACCCACGACGGAAATTCCGAGATCCAGTATTCCGCGATTTCGCTTCCGGTGGGCAGGCGCAGACGTTCCTGGCGCAACGTCAGCCACGGCGGCCGCCGAAACAAGTATTCGCGCGAGACCAGCGTCCAGGCCGCGGGATCGTCGGGAAAGGTTCGCGGCACGTCCGTCAGCGCCCCGTTGCGCCGGTCTCGATCGGGTAACCGGCGTCCCGCCACGCCTTGATGCCGCCGTCCATGGACACCACGCGCCTGTAGCCCATCTTCTGCAGGCTGTCAGCCGCCAGCGCCGAACGAAATCCGCCGCCGCAATAAAGCACGATGTCGGCGTCCTTGTCGGGCAACAAGGCCTCGACGTCCCGTTCCAAAACGCCGCGTCCGATGTGGCGCGCAAGGGCCGCGTGGTCGGCCGCGAATTCGTTGTCTTCGCGCACGTCGACAAAATGGAAGGTTTCGTTGCGGTCGAATCGCCCCTTGATGTCAGCCACAGAACACTGTCGGACGTGCCGCTTGGCCTCGTCGACAGCCTTGAGGAAACCGGGGCTGTGCTTCATTTCGTGTCGCCTGCTGCATCCGTGGCCGCGTCCAGCGCGGTGTCGGAGGCAGCAGCGTCCACGGCGGCGCTGTCTGTCGCATCGCCCGGCGACACGGGCGCGTCCAGCGCGGTGTCCACCGCCGCATCGGCCCGGGTGGCCGGCGCCGCATCGAGGAACCCGCGATCCACGCCCGCATCCCTGATGACGATCGTCGTCATTTCGGTATCGCATTCCGAGACGGGAACGCAGCCGTGGGTCTTGCCGTAGTTCTGGCCGTAAATCACGCCCGGGCAGCACACGTCCCCTGCCTGGGTGCAAGGATCGCCGGGCGTGCAGGCCAGGCGACACAGGTACAGGGGACGGAACCCGGGTGCTTTGCTGCCGCCGTCCGTTGGGCTTTCCACGCTGCTGGTCGTGATGCACACCAGGTCAACCGAGGGCGAGCATTCGTAGCCCGGATCCTCGGAAGTGATGCTGCAGTACTGCCCCTCGCCCGAGCGGTAGATCGTCTTCGCACACGCGCCAAGCGAAACCGCCACGACAAGCAAGCCAGCGAAACGCGACATCGCTACAGTATCCGGCCGTCGGCGTGGGCGCACAAGCGCCACGGACAAGGTGCACCATTGACACGTCGGCCTGGGATTCATACGGTTGCGGGTTCGAACTGTGAGCGACAAACGGGACTACTACGAAATTCTTGCCGTGGCGCGGACCGCCGACGCGGCCGAGCTCAAACGCGCCTACCGCAAGCTGGCGATGGAGTTGCATCCGGATCGCAACCCGGACAACCCCGAAGCCGAGGCGAAGTTCAAAGAAGCCTCCGAGGCGTACCAGGTTCTGTCCGACGCCGAGAAGCGAGCCCTTTACGATCGCTTCGGACACGAAGGCCCGCGCGGCGCCGGTTTTGGTGGGGGTTTCTCCAACGTCGGCGACGTATTTTCTGCTTTTTCAGACATATTCGGCGACATCTTCGGGGGCGGCGGCGGGCCGGGACGGACTGCGGGTCGCGCCGCCGATCTCGAAACCCAGATCGAGCTGACCTTGCTCGAAGCGGCCCAGGGTGTCACCAAGGAGGTCAGGTTCAGCCGGCGTGCCGTCTGCCACGGATGCAAGGGCACCGGGGCTGCATCCGGTTCGGGCCGCGAACGTTGCCCGCAATGCCGTGGCCGCGGACAGGTGGTGCATTCGCAGGGTTTCCTGATGATCTCGACCACGTGCCCGATGTGTCGGGGCGAAGGAGAAATCGTCCGATCCCCGTGCACCGCATGTACGGGCAGCGGCATCGAGATGGTCGAGGATCAGCTTGAGGTCACGATTCCGGCGGGCGTCGATGATGGGTCGACCTTGCGGCTGTCGGGCCGGGGCGAGGCGGCGGCGCGGGGCCGGCGGGCCGGCAACCTGTACGTCGTCATCAGGGTCACGCCCGATCCGCGTTTCGAACGCGACGGCGCGGATCTGCATACCGAGGTGCCGATCACCTTTCCCCAGGCCGTGCTAGGGGACAAGGTAAAGGTGCCCACGCTCGACGGCGAGACTGAAATAGTCGTCAAGCCCGGAACGCAGCCGGGCGAGACGGTCGCGGTGCGCGGCAGCGGTCTGCCCAAGCTGCAAGAGCGGGGCACCGGCGACTTGATTGCACACTTCCGCCTGGTGGTGCCGTCCGAGTTGAACCGCGAACAAGAGCAGCACCTGCGTGCGTTCGCCCAGGCGGGCGGAGAGCCCGAGCCGGCCCCCAGTGAACGCGGTGGTTTCTTTCGGCGCAAGAAAAAGAACTGAGTTCTATCGCCCCGCTCGCCGCCCCGCCCGCGTCGTCTTCGGTCGCGTCGGCGCAGGTTTGAGCGAGAACGAAATCACGGGCACGGGCTTGCCGGTGGCGTACAGCCACGAGTACGCGAAGTAGGACGCCAGCACGCGCTTGGTGTAGTTCCGCGTCTCGTCGAAGGGAATGGTCTCGATGAATTCGTCCAACTCAACATCGCCGCGCTCGCGCAGCCAGCGATCAACGGCCGCCTCGCCGGCGTTGTAGCCGGAGATCGCCAGGGGCACGGCCTTGTTGAAATGTTCCAGCAAGAACGACAGGAAGCGCGAGCCGACCTCGACGTTCTTTGCGGGATCCAGCAACGTGTCGCGCGTGACCTTGGTCGGACAGAAACGCTGCGCGGTCTTTACGATCATCTGGGTCAGCCCCAGTGCGTTGGCGAACGATTCGATGCGCGGATTGAAGGCACTCTCTTCGCGCATGATTGCCAGTTGCAGCGCCTCGGGCACGTTGTTGGCGCGGCAGTTTGCACCGACGATCTCGGGAAACGCACGCGGGTAGGAGATGCGCCATTCGGCGTCGCCGCGCCCCGCCGGGTAGTCGTGCCGGTACGACGTCAGCGCGTAGCGCGGGATGGAATGGGATGCGCTCCAGACGCGCCCGCGGTCCAGCAGCACGGCGCCGATCCACAGGGCATCGTCGCGCTCGGTGGAGGCAGCGGCTTTCCGGGCGGCGTCCCGGCTGTCGGGCGCCGATAGTCCGAGCTTGGTCAGTTCTCGCCGTGCATCAGTGCCGAGTCCCATCCGCGCCAGTTCCACCGCGCGCAGAAAGCCTGGCTCGGCAAACACGGGTCGGGGCGAAAAAGCCCACGGCTGTGCCTTGTTCTTGCCGTCGCCGCCGTGCAGCTCGCCAAGCAACTTCTGGCGCGCGCCCGGCGCGACTCGTCGCAGGCGCTCAAGCGAAAACAGCGCGTAGACAGACAGCGGATATTCGCGCACAGCCCGGGTGTAGAACGTGGTGGCGTCGGCCGTGCGGCTCTGTTTTTCGAACGCCCGGGCCTTCCAATACAGCGCCCGCCCCTCGGCGTACCAGATATCCTCGTGCGGCAGGCGCCGCAGATTCTCGTCGAGAGACTTCTGTGCCTTGTCCCACGCGCCGGCGCGAATCGACCGCAAGGCCAGTCGCCACAGCGCCTCGCCCACCAAATCGCCCTTTGGGTAGCGGATGGGCAGTTCAGCCAGCACCGCAGCGGCTTCTTCGTCCTTGCCTTCGTCAGTCGCGATCTCGGCTGCGCGCAGACGGGCGTCGTCGGCGTAGCTGTGCGCGGGGTGCTCGGCCTCGATGCGGGCATAGTTGGCCAGCGCCGCCGGGCGGTTGCCCATGGTGGCCAGGCAGCGGCCGCCCTGGTACAGCGACTTGACCAGAAGGTCGGAGTCACCGGCGGCCTGACAGGCGGTGACGGCCTCGGCGAACAGGGGCGCTGCCCGTGGGCGCTGTCGCTGTTTCCACACCGACTGCGCGCGGTGGTAGGCAGCCCGGCAGGTCAACGCCGGGTTCCCCCCTTCGGCCGTCAATGCCACCGCGAACGTCGCTTCGGATTCCGCGTTCTGGTTGCGGTCGAACAACACCATGCCGCGGGTGATCCATTCGGAAGCGGTCTTGACCTTGATACGTGCCGCCGCCTCGGTGGGCAGGGGTCTCGCCAGCGCTTCCAGGCGTTCGGCGGCGCGGCTGCCCCAGCTGTCTGCCGGCGCCTCGGCCCAGATCCGGCGGTACGCCGCGGCGATTTCGTCCACGGGACGGCCAAGGCCTTCGAGGGCCTCCGCCCGGTGGAACATCGCCTCGGCCCGACGGGGTCCGGCGGCATACCGTTCCAGGTAGCGGGCTGACTCGATTTCAAGTTCGGCCCAGTTCTTCATGGCCGCGATTGCGTCCAGCTTGATGAGCACGCTTTCTGGCGCAGGTGCGCTGCCCGGCGGTACGCGCGCCACCCACTCAAGCGCGCCCGCGGTGTCACCACGGCGCAGTCGGCAGCGGGCGGCGTTGTAGGCGTGGTACGGCGCCAAAATGGGGTAAGTGGTCCACAGATCTTCGAACAGGGCGCCCGCGTCCGACCACGCCGACAGGTTCATCCGGGCCGACGCCAGCAGGAAGCGCGCCGGCAAGAAGTCCGGCGACGATTTCGGCAGGTGCACGAGGGCCGCGGCAAACGCCTCCGCAGCGCCTGTCCAATCCTCACGCCGGAATTTCTCCGCGGCCGCCGGCAGTGCCGTGCCCGACGCGAAGAACGGCTGCAACCACTTCTTGTCAAAGGCGACCGGATGGGTCGCGCGCGCGGGGGCAGGCTCGGGTGCGGCGGGCGTTGTCTCGCCGTCGACGGGATCGTCCCCGGCGGGGCCCGGCGGCAGCGCCGCGAAAAAACCGACGAGCGCACCCAGGAAATGCATCGTCCCGTGAGCCTACGGGCGGGACCTCAGCGCCGCAAATATCCTGGCGCGGGCAGTATCCCGGCGTGGCCCCGGGCTACTTGCGCCAGATGCAGACGCGGTTTCGCCCGCCGCGCTTGGCCTCGTACAGCACCTGGTCCGCCGCCGCGATGAATTCCATCGCGTCGCGAATCGCGCCGTTCGGCACGGCCGCCACACCCACGCTGATGGTCACGGCGATGGTCTTGCCGTCGAAGACAAACTGCCGGTTGGCCACCCCGCTGCGCAGGCGCTCGCCGACGATCTGCGCCTGCACCAGGTCGGCCCCGCGGCACACGATCGAGAATTCCTCGCCACCCACCCGCGCGAAGACATCCTCGACGCGGATCGAGGCAATGACCGTGGACGACAGCTCGGACAGGACGTAGTCGCCACCCGGGTGGCCGTAGGTGTCGTTGATGACCTTGAAATGGTCGATGTCGAAGGTGACCAGTGCCAGCGGCAGGTTGTGGCGGACGGCGTAGGCGTATTCGCTCTCGACGCGGTCCATATAGTATTTCTTGTTGAACGCTTTGGTCAGATCGTCGCGCAGGGCCGACTCGTACATCTGCCGCTGGAACACCTCGTCCAGCTTGTCGTGGTAGGTGAACTTCAGCACGGTGCCCGAGCCGACCAGGATCTTGTCGCCGTCCTCCAGTTCGTGACGGTCGACGCGCAGGCCCCGGCAGAAGGTGCCGTTGGTGGATCCAAGGTCATGCAGGATGATCTTGTCGCCCTCGATCAAGACCTCGCAGTGATCGCGTGAGATCCCCTCGTCGACGATGCGGATGTCCGCCTTCTGTCCGCGGCCGATGACGGTCTTGTCGCGGCCGATCTTGTGCATCTCGCCCATGCTGCTACCGGCGAGGATGATCAAGTAGGCCTGATCACGCTTCGGGGCAACCTTCGCGGTACCGCTTGGAGAAGCTTGTACGTGTGTAACGTCGTCCCAGCTCACTGAACCCCTCGAATAATCCGGACATCATACAGCGGCATTTGCCGCAGCGACAGTTACGATCTGTCGGCGGACCCGTTCGCCAACATAAGTACCTGCGCCAGAGCGCGTAGGGGCGTGGCGTCGTCCCCGAAGATCCCCAGTGCCTCGACAGCGTTCTGTGCAAGCAAGCGCGCCCGTGCGCGGGCCGCCTCGGCCAGCTGCGGGTGGTCGTTGTCCGACAGATCGTCGGCGTGTTGAAACGCGATTCCGAAGCATTCCCCGTACTGTTCCAGGGCGCTTAACTGCGGCGGTGAGGCCCCCGCGGCCAGGGCGCCCACCTCCAGGGCCGACTTGAACAGGGCGCCGGTCTTCTCGCGGTGCAGTTGCTCCAGGCCATCCAGATCATCCGGTGGTGGCTCGCCCAGATCCCGCGCCTGTCCCCGCACCATTCCCCACATTCCCGCCCCTCGGGCCAATGCCCCGGCGGCGCGGGTCAGGGCGACGGCCCGGGCGGGATTCCGTTCCTCGCCGGGGTGGGGTAGCACCGCCACGCCCACGGCCGCCTCGGCCAACCACTCGAAGCTCAGGGTCAGCAGTGCGTCGCCGGCCAGTACGGCCGTGGCCTCGCCGAACACTTTGTGGCTGGTGGGTTTGCCGCGCCGGTAGTCGTCGTCGTCCATGCAAGGCAGATCGTCGTGGATCAGCGAATAGCAGTGGATCAGTTCGACGGCCGCGGCCGCCAGCCGAACGGGATCCGTCAGCGCGGCACCGACCGCCTGCGCCGCCCCAAGCGCCAGAACCGGTCGCAGTCGCTTGCCCGGAGCCAGCAGGGAATAGCGCATGGCCTCGGTCAAACGGCCCGGATCCTCGCCCGGCGGCGGCAAAGGCAAACGCGCCTCCAGCAAGGCATTCACCTCGTCTCGCCGGGCGGAAAGCCAGGCCTGCAGATCGAAGGATTCGGTCACTCGGTCTCGGGGTGCGGGCCGGCGGCATCAAGCGGCGCCACCCTCACGCCACCGCCCGGGCTCGACAACAAGACTTCCACGCGCTTTTCCGCGCGGTCGAGAATTCCGGCCCCGCGGCGGCACAGATCCATGCCCTCCTCGAAGAAGCGCAGACCGTCCTCAAGGGGCAGGTTGCCGCTTTCCAGCTTGTCCACCAGTCCACGCAGGCGGCCCAGGATTTCGTCGAAACGTTCACCGGGCGGCACCGACCCCGACTCCACAGTGCTCATGCATCCTTATTACGATTCCTGCCCGGGCGGATCAAGGCCCGGCCCCGCCTGCCCCCCCGTCCCAATCGGCGAATCCGTGTGCGGTGGCGGCGCTGGCGCTCGACAGGCGAAAGGGCCTTGCCCGATGCAGGCCGACCTGGGCCGGGGGTTGGATGCGCCTCCTGCAGGCCCCTGAGAGACTCGCGGGCGCCGTAGTCGAAGACGCCATACGCAAGCAGGCCGAGAGCCAGAAGCGCCTGCTTCTTGCGGTGTCCTCGTGGTACCGACAGCCAGACATCGGCAAGCGGCCCGGGCTTGCGCAGTGCCCGAAGGGTGGCGGCTTCGCACAGACGCACGCGACGCTGGGCGGGAGGCCCCGACACACGGCACAAAATGCCAGCGCGTTCGCACAGGTCACGCAGAGTCAGGTACTCGCCCGGCGGCAGCACGGCGACCACGTCGGCGGTTGGAAAATAGACAGGTAGGCTCATCGCAATTCACGTGACAGTAACTATAATAGATAAATGAGCGACTTCCAGCAGATCCTGGGCGAGGTGGAGCGCGTAGCCGAGACGTATCCCGGTCACGTGTTCATCGGAGGTGTCGCTGTCTACCTGCACGCGATTAACAATCCGAAAACCAAGGGCTTCGCCGAGACAAGCCGCGATGCAGACTTCATGCTGGCATTGGCCGACTTCGCCGACCTGCGCGATTCGGACGAGGTCGTAGCCAACCGGCCTCTCAACAAGCATCAGGTCATCCGAGGAGATGTGGCGCTTGACGTCTACGTCGAGCGACAGAACAATCTTGTCGTGCCATTCGATGAAGCGGCGGCGCACGCCGTCACGTATGGGAGCATTCGCGTTGCCAGCCTAGAGCACCTCCTCGTACTCAAGCTCGAGGCGTACCGTGATCGAGTCGCCTCGGCCAAGGGCGACAAGGACGCGCGGGACCTGGTGACGATAGCGCGTCTTTCGGGCGGCAAGGCCCGCCGCTCCCTGTGCGCGCCCTTCCTGCGCGACGAGCATTTCAAGGCACTCGATAAAATCGCGAAAAGCCCCGTCTTCACCTACATCGCCAAAGGCAATGCCCACGAGGCCAAGGTACTGCGAGTGAAATTCAGCGACTTCGTCGCGGCCGTCTCCGGGCGAAAGCTTGCGCGGTAGCTCACGCGCGCAGTGCCGCCCTCGCATCCTGCACGGGTATCTATGCGGCTGACCCAGACACATGGTTGGTCAGGACGGCAGGTTGCGCCACCGGCGGCGGGTGCGGCGGGAATTCGGGGTGCTCTACAATCTTCGCCGATCTGAATCGAAGGGCCCGTAGCGGGTCCCACTTGCTCTGCTCCCAGAAGGCGATGTTGGGTTGTGGCTTAAAGAGCCGTTGAAATCGTCGATGGCATCGAATTTTTCCCCGACAAGCAGTTCTGGAAAAAGGTCAAGGAGAACGATGCAAGAAACTCTCTAAAGTCCGAGATCCGCATTGAGGGAAACGGCCGTTTCTACTATCGCGGCAAGCCTGTCGAGCTTGGTTTGGGGGTTGGGCGCCTCGAATACGCGTTGCGATGGCGTGACTCGTACCGACAAAGTCAAGCAGGCTTTCGCGCGGAGATTTCGCCTGCATAATCACCCCCATATGGTAGCCGACAACAAACACAAGCACCCCAGCCCGATGAGGTCAACGATTCCAAAACTCGCCGCACTCCTACTCGTTGCAGTGTTTGTGGTCGCGCTCGGGAGAGCAATCTATTTGGATACGTTATATGCGGCGCGGCTCCCGCGCGCACCAGATCCAAGTGCCGGGAGAGTGCACGAGGTGTCTGTGCAGCACGGCACGCACGTATTTGCGTCGGATAGCGAGGTGAGGGATCTAAGAAACTCAAAAATAATGATGGATTTCGCAGTTTTAGCCGGTCTTGGTGCAGTGATCTTGAATGTGAAGTTCCGCATCTGGTCCCGCGGATCGAAATGGGATACTCCCCATTCGGGCGGGTAAGCCGAAGTTGCGGTACCTCGGCACCACGGTCGGCCTGAAGTGTCTGGTGCAATAAGGAAGAGGGGGGCCGGCTTCGTGGGGCGGGGGTCAAATCCTGGGTACGTCGCGCGCGGGTGGGTCTGCGTCTTGAATAAAAGCTTGCGCCTGCGGCGCCTTTGATCGAACTGCGGGAGGCTGGTGAGGCTGCAAGCCTGGTGCTGCACGGCCCTCGTCGCCGGCCAGTGCGGCCCGTGGCCTCGCCGAACACTTTGTGGCTGGTGGGTTTGCCGCGCCGGTAGTCGTCGTCGTCCATGCAGGGCAGATCGTCGTGGATCAGCGAATAGCAGTGGATCAGTTCGACGGCCGCCGCCCCGAGCGCCAGAATCGGTCGCAGTCGCTTGCCCGTCCCGGGCGGATCAAGGCCCGGCCCCACCTGCCCCCCGATCGAACGACGGGATCCGGACGCGGGTGTCCGGGTTTCAGTCCGCACGCGGGTCGCGGCCGCAGGATCGCTGGTGTTTCTGCGGGCATGGGCCTTGCTTACACGTCCGTCGGACGGTGGGAAGGTCGGTCTCTGTGACGGTAGGTACTCCTGACCCAGACAAATCCTACAGAACAAAAACTTACCCACTTGTAAGTTGGAGTCGTTGTACCTACCCTGCGCGACTCAAGGCGGCGTGCAGGGGGGGGCGAGTTCAGGTTGGCGAGCGGGAGGTTGTTTGATGTCGAATTGGCGAGCTGGAGGTTGTTTGATGTCGAAGATAGGCCGTGTGTCCTGGGCGTTGGTCGTCGGTTTGTCTTCGGTGGCGGCCTGCCAGCCGGATGTTCCCAGCGCCTCTTCCCCCGCGGGCAAGGGCTCATCGGTGGCGCCGCCTGGGGTGCTGTGGCCAGTGTGCGTCGCTGTACGA
>JANXXE010000094.1 GCA_025350815.1 Myxococcales bacterium
CCGCTGGGAGCAACGGCGCTGGCGGCCCTGGCCGGTCATCTTGGTCGGGGTCGGATGGTGTTGTGGGCGCTGGATGGCACGGCCGCGGCCAGGAATCTGGCGACCCTGGTGAAGCGCGGCGAGCTGGGCGCCGCCGAAAAGCAGTGGGGGTCGGGGACGGAAGCCGGTTACGGGATTCTGTCGCAGGTCGAGCTGCGCGATCCCTTGCTGGCGCCTTTTGCCGAGCCGCGCTTTTCCGATTTCACGAAGATCCATTTTTGGAAGTACCGCCGCCTGGATGACCGGGCACTGAAGGAAGCGCGGGTGGTGGCGCGCTTTGATGATGGGGCAGCGGCGTGGTTGACGTGGCCGGTGGGCAAGGGCGCTGTCTTCGTCATGACATCGGGCTGGCAGCCGGCTGACAGCCAGCTGGCGCTGTCGTCGAAGTTCGCACCGTTGATGCAGTCGTTGCTGGAGGCAAGCGCGGGTCTTGCGTCAGGGCAGGTGCAATTTTTCGTCGGCGACAAGGTGCCGCTGCCCGCGTCGTCGGCGCCGGGCGGGGATCGCAAGATCTTGAAACCCGACGGCAGCACGGTGGCGCTGGACAAAGAGGCGCGGGTTTTTGGCAACACGGATTTGCCGGGCGTCTATTCATTCAAGACCGCTGCGTCGACGTTGCCCTTCGCGGTCAATGTCGCACCCACGGAAAGCGTCACCGCACCCATGGCGCTGGAGCCGCTGGAACGCCTGGGTGGTGGCGCCGCGACCGGTCCGGCCCCCAACCCCCGGGCGACTGCATCGGCCCTGCAATCGCAACGCGAGGCGCACAACGCGAACCTTGAGGGGCAGCAGAAACTGTGGCGCTGGGCGATTCTCGGTTTGCTGCTGGTGCTGATCGTCGAAACGGCGGTGGCGGGGCGTTTGGCCCGCGCAACGGCCGTGGGAGGTCCAACGTGACGCAGACCGAGATCCCCCGGGTGAACATCGAAGATCTACTGCGCGAGCAGCTGGCGCCGACGCTGCGTCGCGAGCGCTGGCTGCGACGGTGGCAGGCCTATGGCGTGTGTGCCGCGGCGGCGGTGACAGCGGCCGTGGCGCTGCAGGTGGTCCAGGAACGTTTTCTGTGGGACGCGCGCGCCCCGTGGCTGCTGTTGCTACTGGCGGTGGCCGCGCTGGGTGTGAAGGTGCATCGACACCTGCGGCGCCGGACGCCGGATTTGCACGCCGTCGCTTTGCAAATCGAACGTCGGCAGCCCGAACTGCGTGCTGTCTTGTTGACCGCGGTGGCGCAGCAGCAGGCCGCTGCGGCGGGGCGCCTTGGCTACCTTCAGGAACAGGTCATGGCAGCGGCCTTGCGGCAGGCGGCGCCTGAGGTGTGGGCGAGGGCGGTTTCGTCGCGGGCGTTGTGGGGGACTGGCGCGGGGGTTGCGGCGATGGCGGCGATCTTTGTGTACCTGCAGGTGGGCGCCCTGGCCCCCGGCTGGTCGCGATCGTTCCTTCCGGATCAATACGGCCCGACCGTGACACCCGGTGATACCGAGGTCGAACGCGGCACGAACGTCTTGATCCTGGCCCGTTTTGGCAAGACCGTTCCTTCGCGCGCCACGCTGGTGGTGCGGGCGTCGGGCAAGTCCGCCGAAAGCATCGTTCTGACGAAGAACCTCGACGATCCCGTCTTTGGTGGCCTGACGCCGCCCATCGCGGACGATCGCGTGGATTACGTCATCGAGTACGCGGGCGAGCGCACCAGGCGCTTTCGCATCACCAGCTACGATCTGCCCGACCTGGAAAGCGTCGACGCGCGCATTGCCTATCCCGGACAGGCCGAGGACAAGGCGATCAAGGACGTGCACCACCTAAGCGTCGTGAAGGGCGCCCGCGTGACACTGACGTTCACGCTGAACAAGCCGGTCGCCGACGCGCGTCTGGTTGCCGGTGACGCCGCGTTGTCGGTTGCCCCGGCCGGGCAGCGTGCGGACGTGCGGGTGGTGACCCTGACGCCCGACAAGACGCAGCGTTATGAACTGGTCCTGGTGGACGACAAGGGGCGAAAGAATCGCCTGCCCCCGACGCTGACCATCGAGGTGCACGACAACCTGCCGCCGCAAATCACGGTCACCTTCCCCGGCCGCGACGTTCGTCCGTCGCCCATCGAAGAGGTTTCCCTGGAGGCCAAGGTCATCGACGACGTCGGCCTGTCCGCGTACGGAATCAGCTACCGCCTGAACGACGCCGACAAAGAAATCCGTCTGGGGGGACGCGTGGCGTCCAGTCGCGAGCAAGAGGTCCGGCACGTGTTGGCGCTTGAGACGCTGGGGGCCAAGCCCGACGACGTGCTGAGCTATCATTTTTGGGCCGAGGACGTCGGCTCGGACGGCAAGACACGACGGATTTCCAGCGATCTGTACTTTGCCGAGGTGCGCCCCTTCGAGGAGATCTATCGTGAGGGCGCGGCATCGCAGGGGGCAAGCGACCCATCGTCGCAGCCGCCGTCGCCGCCCGGGGACGCGAACGATCTCATCGAGCGGCAACGGGACGTCATGAACGCGACCTGGAAGGTCCAGCGCGAGGCGGATCTCGGCACCGACGTGTGGCAGGACGTGGCGACGGTGGCCAAGGGACAGGACGACACCAAAGTGGCGGCCGAGGCCGGCCGCGAGAACGTTTCGGGCGCGCGGGCGTCAAGCGCCCTGGAATCGGCGATCAAGAAGATGGGCGTGGCGTCGGCGCATCTGGCGCGCGCGGCGAAGGATCACGCCTCAGCGGAATTTTCGCCTGCACTGGCGGCCGAGCAGGATGCTTTTGCGGCCCTGTTGAAGCTGCGCCCGCGCGAGCACAGCGTGACACGTGGGCGGCCGCCCGGTGCGAGGGGCGGAGGCCAAGGACAGGCGCAGCGCCAGGCCGAGCTGCAAGGCCTCGAGCTGAAACAAGAAGAAAGTCGCTATGAGGCGCAGCAGGAGGCCACCGCGGAAAATACGGCGGCCGCCGAGGATCGTCAGATCGTCAGCCGCCTGAAGGAACTGGCCCGTCGGCAAAAGAGCATGTCCGAGAAGATCAAAGAGCTGCAGGTCGCCCTGCAGGAAGCGAAAAAGAAGGAACAACAAGACGAGTTGCAGCACCAGCTCAAACGGTTGCGCGAGGAACAGCAGGCGTTGGCGGGCGACATGGACGAATTGCTTGCGCGCATGAATAGTCCCGAGAACCGGGCCCGCACGGGGGAAGCGCAGGCGCAGGTCGAACGTTCGCGCGCGCGGGCGCAGGAGGTGGCGGACGCCCTGACCAGGGGCGAGACGCCGCGGGCCCTGGGCGCCAGCACGCGGGCCGAGCGGGAATTGGGTCAGCTGCGCGACACCCTGCAACGCAAGGTCTCCGACGGTTTTGCGCGCGAGATCCGGGAGGCACGCGACCAGGCGCAGAAGCTGGAGGACGATCAGCGCAAGCTGTCCGAGCAGGTTGCGAGCAGCACCGACAAAACGAATCCTGACGACAATCGCCGGCTGGCGAATGCGACGCGCGGGCAGCAAAAGGGGACGGCCGCCCTGCTGGAAAAGATGCGCGTGTTGAGTGAGTCCGCCGAGGCCTCGGCCCCCTTGTTGTCGCGCAAGTTGTACGACGCCCTTCGGCGCGCGCGGACGGGGAATGTCGAGCGGGCCCTTGAGACATCGAGCGACCTTCTGGACCGGAACATGCCGGGCCAGGCGCAGCCGCTGGGTGAACAAGCGCGCAAGGGTCTGGGCGAGTTGCGGCAGGGTGTGGAAGACGCCGCCAAGGGCGTTCTGGGCGACGAGACCGAGGCCTTGCGTTTGGCGAAGAACGAGATAGATGGATTGCTCAACGAGGTGCAGAAGGAAAGGGCCCAGGGACCCGCCCAGGGGCCGCAAGGGCAGCGACAAGGACAAGCTGCCGGGGGCGCCAATGCCGGGCGTGGGCTGGCCCAGGAAGGGCCAATCACCGGTGAGGGCTTTCGCGCCTGGACCGATCGCCTGCGCGACGTCGAAGAACTGTTGGGTGACGCGCGCCTGCGCACCGATGCCGGGCGCATTCGCGACAGCGCCCGCGCGCTGCGCGCCGAGTTCAAGCGCCACGCCCTGTCGCCCCAGGGGCCGGCCCTTGATCTGCAACTGATCGCGCCGCTGGTGGAACTGCGTGACAACGTCAGCGACGACCTTCGGCGCGCGCAGCCCGCAGACAAGGTCACGCCCATCGATCGCGATCCCGTTCCCGCGCGTTTCAGCGATCTGGTCCGGCGTTACTACAAAAGTTTGGCCGACGGGAAGTAACGTCTGCGCTGGCCATTTCGATGTCGACTGCCGGTTCTTTCACGCTTGCGACGCCCCTGTGGCTGGGGCCGGCCGTGGCGTTTCTTGTCGTTGGTACGGCCGCGCTTGTGTGGGGTTACTACCGATCGGCGGGGCGCGGCGTCGGCTGGATGCGCGTCACCGCGTTCGCATTCAAATGGTTGGGCCTGGCGCTGGTGGCGTTGTGCCTGGTCGAGCCGTCGTGGGCCACCCGCCACGCCAAGCCGGGCGCGAATCAGTTCGTCGTGCTGGCGGACAACAGCAAGGGCCTGTCGATTCACGACCGCGGCAACGCCCACAGCCGCGGCGAGATCTTGCGCGCGGCCGTGGCGCCGGGGACGGCAACCGGGGCGCCGTGGTTGCAACACCTGGGCGACAACTTTCAGGTGCGGCGTTACCTCTTCGATGCGCGTGTCAGCCGCAGTCAGGATTTTTCCGACCTGACCTTCGACGGTGAGGCGTCGGCGTTGGGCACCGCCCTGCGGACCACGGCCGAACGTTATCGGGGCAGCGCGCTGGCGGGCATCTTTGTTCTCAGCGACGGCAATGCGACCGACATCGGCGATGAACCCTTCGACGGCGCCGGCCTGCCGCCTGTCTACCCAGTGCTGATCGGCGGCCCGAAGCCCGAGGCGGACATCGCAGTGACCAATGTGACCGTCACCCAGACGGCGTTCGAAGATGCCCCCGTGACGATTCTGGCCGACATCGACGCCGCCGGTTTCGCCGGGCAGCCGTTGACGGCGGAACTGGTCGATGTGGCCGGCAAGGTCTTGCAAACCCAGTCGCTGCGGGTCACCCAGGACGACGAGACGCTGACCACGCGTTTTCGACTGCGACCAGAGAAAACCGGGATTGGCTTTTATCGCATCAAGATCACCACCGCCGCGGCGACCAAGGAGGCGACGCTGGCGAACAACAACCGCCTGGTCATGGTCGACGGCAAGCGGGGACCCTACCGGGTGCTGTACGTATCGGGACGCCCCAACTGGGAACTGAAGTTCCTGCGCCGCGCCCTCGAAAGCGACACCGAGGTGCAGCTGGTCGCCCTGATTCGCATCGCGCGCCGCGAGCCGAAGTTCGCATTTCGCGCACGCGGTCAGCAAGATGAAGCATCCAACCCCCTGTTCCAGGGCTTCGGTAACAAGGATCCGGACCAGACTGAACGCTACGATCAGCCGGTCGTCATTCGCCTGGGCACGCGCGACGCATCCGAATTGCGCGACGGGTTTCCGAAAAGCGCCGAGCCCCTGTTCGAATACCACGCGCTGGTGCTGGACGATGTCGAGGCGGCTTTCTTCAGCGCCGACCAGCTGGCGCTGATCGAACGTTTCGTGACCGAGCGCGGCGGCGGCTTTCTGATGCTGGGCGGGGCCGAATCGTTTCACAGCGGCCAGTACGACCGCACGCCGGTCGGGCAGATTTTGCCGGTGTACCTGGATCGCTTGCCGGCACCACCACCCGTCGCTTCGTTGCACCTGCAACTGAGTCGTGACGGGTGGCTGGCGCCCTGGGCGCGCCTGCGCGACAACGAGCGCGACGAACAGACACGGCTGGCGGCGATGCCCGGGTTTCAGGTTCTTAATAACGTCGGCGCCGCCAAGCCCGCGGCGACGATTCTTGCCACCGTATCGACGGGCACCGGATCGCCCTTCCCCGCGTTGGTTGTGCAGCGGGCCGGCAACGGCCGCGCCGGGGCCATACCGATAGGCGACTTGTGGCGCTGGGGTCTCAAGCATCCCGACATGCAAGAAGATCTGGGAAAGTTCTGGCGACAGACCGTGCGCTGGTTGGTGTCTGATGTGCCCGAACGTGTGGCGGTCAGGGTCGAGCGCGCGCCCGCGGAATCAGGCGGGGCCGTGTCCATTCGCGTTCGCGTACGGGATCGCAGCTACGCACCCGCGGACGACGCGTCCGTCGCGGTGGAGGTGACCGGGCCCGACGGCAGGAAGTCCGTACTTCCGGCGGAACCGTCCGCATCCGAGTCAGGGTTGTACACCGTGTCCTACGTCGCGCACGCGCCCGGGGGCTACCGCGTTGGGGCGCAGGTGTCGGAAGGCGGCGGCGCGGGCGAGGCCGGTTTTGTTTTGGATCTCGACGCTGAGGAACACCGTTCGTTGCGCGCCAACCCCGCGTTCATGCAGACGCTGGCCGCGCGCACAGGTGGTCGGGTTGTGGAACTGGGCAAGCTCGATGCGTTCGTACGCGACCTGCCCCGGCTGAACGCGCCCGTGGCGGAAACCCGCATTCGGCCGCTGTGGGATTCGTGGCTGGTCTTTCTGCTGGCGTTGCTGTGCTTCGTCGCCGAGTGGACCTTGCGGCGCTGGCGGGGGATGGCGTGAGGCGCGTCGTTCTTGCCCTGGCGCTGCTGGGGGCCGTGCGTGTACCGCTGGCGTTGGCGGGCGACGCCGAGGCGCCGACAGTGATCGTGGTGGTGGGCGCGGCCGGCTCGCCGGAATACGGTGCCGCCTTTGCGGCGGCGTCCGATCGCTGGAAACGGGCCGCAACGAAGGGTGGGGCCGATTGCGTGATCATCGGACGCGACGGCGGGGGGACGTCTGATCGCCAACTTCTGCAGGAGGCAGTGACGCGCGAAGGTCAGCGCGGCCGGGCGCCTTTGTGGCTGGTGCTGGTCGGACACGGAACCTTCGACGGGCGCACCGCGCGTTTCAATTTGCGCGGTCCCGACTTCACCCCGAAGGATCTGTCGTCGTGGCTGGCGCCGGTACGACGCCCGCTGGTCGTCATCAACACGGCATCGGCCAGCGCGCCCTTCGTCAAGGAACTGGCCGGGCGAGACCGCGTGATCATCGTCGCGACGAAGACAGGCGCCGAACAAAACGCGACCCGTCTGTCGATGGTTCTTGGCGACGCGATCGACGATCCCCGTGCGGATCTGGACAAGGATGGTCAGACCTCACTTCTTGAGGCGTATCTGGTGGCGGCGAAGCGGGTCGACGAATCGTTCACCGACAAGGGGCGTTTGGCCACCGAGCACGCACTGCTTGACGACAATGGCGACGGCCTGGGCACGCCGGCGTCCTGGTACCGCGCCTTGCAACCGATTCACAAGGCTGACAACAACGCCCCCATCGACGGCTTCCGCGCCCACCAGATTCACCTGGTGCCAAGCGATCCCGAGAGGAAGATGCCCGCCGAGATGCGTCGCCGACGCGACGAACTGGAACGGGAGGTTCACAAGCTGCGCGACACTCGGGCGACGCTCACGGACGACGCGTACTTCGCCAAGGTCGAGCCCCTGCTGGTGGAGATCGCGCGTATTTACGAACGCGCGGCGCCGTCGACGCCATGATATCCAAGTCCAGACGCAGCCGCCGATGCCGTCGCTGATACGCCCACGGCCAGTTCGACGACATTGCCCTTGGTGGCAAATTCCTTCGGTGCTAACGGTTACGGCGCCCTCGGCGCGAAAGCGATTATGCCCATCCCGACCAGCGTGAGGCCCCCTCCGAGAAGATCCCAGTGGTCGGGCCGCCGCCGCTCGACCACCCACAGCCACAGAATCGCGGTCACCACGTACACACCGCCGTAGGCTGCGTAGGTGCGCCCGGCAGCCGTGGGGTGAAGGGTTAGAAGCCAGGCAAATGCCGCGAGGCTGGCCGCCCCGGGGATCAGCAACCACGCCGACTGTTGCTGCCGCAGCCACAGGTACGGCAGGTAGCAGCCCACGATCTCGGCGCAAGCGGTCAGTAGAAACAGGCCGACGGTCTTCAGCATCGCGGTCGGCAGCTACGGCGCCGGCGTACGGTCAGCGCGCTGACCAGAGTCGCCAGGACAAGAACCAATCCCGGCTGTGCAGCGTCACCGCCGACGGCACAGCCGCCACTGTTCTTCTTCGGGGCAGGCAGCGTGTCGCCCGGATCAGCGGCGCCGCCCGCGCCAGCAGTACCGCCGGTGCTGCCGCCAGCACCAGTGGCGCCCGCCGCGCCCGAATCCCTTTCCACCGTCGCTGCGCTGTCCTTGGGCTGGGTTGCCGTGTCGGTGGCGGCCGCGCTGTCCGGGACACCCGCGTCTTTGGCGGAGGCATCCATGGCCGTGCCACCCGCGCCGCCGTCGGTTGTGCCCGCTGCGCTGACGACAATGTTGGCGCAGCTGTAATAGGTGACGTTCTTGGGAATCGGGACCGGCGGGCAGGGCGCCGCCTCGGAACCCAGCATGATTTGGCGCAATCGGATCGTACACCCGGTGCAATTCAGACCGGCCGGCAGCATCACGTTGGTCGTATACGCGCGTGGGGTGCCACCTGTGGCCTTGTGCTTGAAGTTGGCCAGCATCGTGAAATTCGTGTCGTCCGTGGACAGGTCAATCAAGAAGCAACCCGGATGATTGACGGTCTCGCTCCAGTCCACTTTCAGCGGCTGGTTCGGATTGGGAATCGTGGTGGTCGGCTGCTTCGGATCCCTCGCCAGTCCGCAGGGCAGGACGAATCCGGGCGTGCGGCCATCCTCCTTCCAGCCGTCCTGCTGATCGCGCGGTTTGGGACTGACCCACAACGCGTGGGCCGTGGCCAACGCCGCGTTTCCCAGAATGACGGACGAAACAAACAGCGCCAGACCGGCGCGGTGGCGAGGGGACCGGGTGAACGTCATGGCTCCTCCTGACACGGGCGGGGAACGGCGGGGACCGAACGAAAGGTAACTCTACCTCAAAGATCTTGTGCCGTGGCACCCGCGGCCCCGTGACGTGATATTTAACTTCCGGCCCTGCCGTTGGTCCCACTCACGGGTAAGCCGCGCGTGGTGCCTGCCCTCAACAAGGAGAAAACGTATGTTTGGACGAATGATCTGGAGATCCGTTGCGTTGTTTTCGATGCTGGCGCCGGCCGTGGCCAGTGCCCAAGGGCGCGGCGGTGGTGGTGGCGGAATGGGGATGGGCGGACCTACGCCGATTGGCGTCGACCTCGGCAAGGTGCCTGTGGGCGCCTGGGCCGAATACACGATGACGCGCGGGGAAATGCCGTCGCGAAAGGTCCGGTTCTCTGTCGTCGGCCGCGACAAGGCGGGCACCAAGCTAGAACAGAGCAGTGAAGGGGGGCCGAACGGCGGCGGCCCGACGGTTCTCGGCCTGACTTTGGACGACGATCCGACCAAGGAAGGCGGGGTCAAGAAGGTCGTCATGCAGCGGGGCGACGCCGATCCGATGGAGATGCCGGCCGGCGGACTTGGTGGCGGGCCTGGTGGCGGGCCTGGTGGCGGCGCCATGGGGTCGGGCGCCTGTCCATCGGCCGGCATCATTGGGCCGCCGGGACCCATCGGCGGCGGAGGCATGGGCGGGGCAGGTGGTGGCGCGTTGTCCGCAGCCTGGCGCTTCTGTTCGTCGTATGCAGACCGCACGTATTCCAACAAAAGTTCTTGTCGGTCGTCGCCAATGTCTTTGACGCGGGCGAGGTGATACGCCTTCGTGCCG
>JANXXE010000096.1 GCA_025350815.1 Myxococcales bacterium
CCCCGGCAACCGGGGGCGCGGAACAGGCCGGACTGGCCCCACCGCCCGGGTGTCCGCCATTCCCCGCCGCATCCTGGGCCGGGATTTGCCCGCCCGAATTTCCCGACACGCACTAGCTACGCCCGTGGCGCATTGGGCGGCTCGATGCCCATTTCACGCAGGGCGGCCATCACCGCCTGAAGATCCTCCCATGCCTCGCGCTTGCGGCTGGGATCGCGCAGCAAGAACGCCGGGTGGTAAGTGGGCATCAGGGGAATGCCCTCGTAGGTCCTAAAATTTCCCCGCAGCCGGGTGATCGGTGTCTGTTCACGCAGCAGCGCGTGCGCGGCGAACTTTCCGAGGGTGACAATCATGCGCGGCTGCAAGACCGCCAGTTGCTTCTGTAGAAACGGCTCGCACGACGCGACCTCGTCTGGCTCTGGATTGCGGTTCTGCGGGGGCCGGCACTTGAGCACGTTGCAGATGTACACGTCGCTGCGGCCAAATCCCATCGCCTCGATCATCTTCGTTAGAAGCTGCCCCGCTCGGCCCACAAAGGGCTCGCCCTGCTCGTCCTCGTCCGCACCTGGCGCCTCGCCCACGAAAACCAACGCGGCGTCCGGGTTACCGGTGCCGAACACGATGTTCTTCCGCTCGCCGCACAACTTGCAGCGCTGACAGTCGCCCAGTTCCTGCCGCACGGAAGCCAAGTCTGGTGCGTCCGGGGCGTCCATATCTGGGACCACACGCAGCGCGGGGGCCGCAGCGGGCGTTCGGGGTGTGGCGGCGGTGGAAACGCCCAGCAGGCCTGAACGACCACGCGCCTCAAGATACGTCCGCAGTCCGGCGACCAGTTGCCGCAGGTCAGCCCGATCGTCATCCGTGGCCACGGGTCAGAGCCTCACGACCGAATCGAGCGCCAGCGCGTAGTAGAAGGCGGCGGCGGTTTCCTCCTCGAATCCAGGCTGTCGACCCAGGGTGCCGGTGTCCGCGCGTCGCGACAGCTCGCCCAGGATCGCCACGTGAGACTGAAACAGCGCCGGATCGGTTGCGACGGAAAACGATCGCCCCAGCGCCGCACACACACAGGCATTCCACGTGTTCTCGTCCATTGATCGCGGAACAAATCCATCTGGCGCCATGGGGGCGACGCGCTCACGTAGCCAGGCGCCGATGAAGGGCGTGGTGCCCTCTGCCGCCAACACCGCCATCACCCGCGTGGCGGTTGTCGACGAAAAGTCGAACAGTCCGTCGCTGGTCGTGGACTCGGATACAAACGGGGGCGGGCTCTTCATGCCGAACGCCCTGTCCACGAAGCGTCGTGCGCCCGCCAGCAGCCCGCGATCGTCGACGGCCCGCGCGTATTCCGCCAGGTTCCACGCCAGGAATCCGGGGTCGCGAAACTCGCGCCCCGATAGATCATCCAGGTCCGCCAGATAGGCCGCCAGCAACCGCGCCGCCACTTCGACCGTCGACCGCCGCTGTTGGGTGTCCCAGGCCTCGACATCCGCCAGTGCCGCCCGCAGGACCATCGCCAGATCGTAGGGCGCTTCTTCGCTACCGCTTGAGCCCAGCGCGTCCGGGATGAAACGTGGCCAACTCGACTTCGCGAACGACCACGCCTCGGCGACGTTACCCGCAAACCGATCGTCGCCGGTCACCTGTCCGGCACGGGTCCAGACCCAGATCGCCGACAGCGTGCCGTGAAAATCCGCGTCGTCACAGCGAGGCCAAGGTCCCACGTTGCCGTAGTTCGCGCCGCCTATCTGCTGACGACCGGCCAGGCGTTCCGCCACACGCACCAGCCGCCTGCGGGCTTCCGCGGCGTGTTCCCGCAACTGCTCTTCGCGTGTTGGATCTGGCATCGCCTGAACTCAGATCGGCCGCAGCTTCTGCAATCGTGGCACAAGATTCGCCCAGATTGATTCCGCCAGCGCCGACTTCGCCGCCGCGGGCAACGACACCGGCGCGGCCCCGTTCCCGAAAACCAGGGTCACCGCGTTGCGATCGCTACCGAATCCCAGCCCAGGTAGACCGACGTCGTTCGCGACGATGACGTCGCAACGTTTTTCTTCCAGCTTGGCGCGCGCGCGCGTGACCAACTCGGCTGGTGACACACCGACCTCGGCGGAGAACCCGACCAGAAGCGGCCCGCCCGCGTCGGTGCCGCGACGAAGACCTGCCAGCACGTCCGGATTGGCGACCAGGTCCACCTGCGCCGATCCCGTCGTCCGGCGCGACAACTTCCCCGATGCCTTGTCGGCCGGTCGAAAATCCGAGACGGCCGCCGCCATCACGACGACGTCAGCGTGCGCTGTGATCTCGCCCAGCGCCGCCTGCATCTGCACGGCCGACTCGACATCCACCCGCCGCGACACACCGGGCGGCGTCGGTAGCGAAACCGGTCCCGCAATCAAGGTGACGTCCGCCCCCTGCCGCGCCGCCACCGCCGCCAGCGCGAAGCCCATCTTTCCAGAGGACCGATTGCCAAGAAATCGCACATCGTCGATGGCCTCGAACGTTGGGCCGGCCGTGATCACGACGGCGCGACCGCGCAGGGGCGCCAGGGCCGCCCGCTCGGCCAATCGCGCCTGAATCGCAGTCACGATCTCCGTCGGCTCAACCAAACGACCGGCGCCGATCCAGCCACACGCCAGTTCCCCGGCATCGGGTCCGACGGTGGTCAGCTGGCCACTGGCCATCAGACGCCCCAGGTTCGCCTGCGTCAGCGGGTTTTCCCACATGTTGACGTTCATGGCCGGGGCCAGAATGACCGGCGCCCGCGTGGCCAAAACAACCGCCGCCAGCAAATCGTCCGCCATGCCTGCGCCCAAGCGCGCGATGACGTCAGCCGTTGCCGGCGCGACCACGACCAGGTCGGCCTCGTCGGCGAGACGGATGTGGCCAATCTGGGATTCCTGGGTCAGGTCGAAAAGTTCGCGGCCGACCGGGTTGCCCGACAGGGTCTGCAAGGTCAGCGGCGTGATGAACTCGCACGCGGCCCGGGTCATCACGACACGAACGTTCGCGTTCGCCTTGCGCAGCAAACGACAGAGCTCGGCCGATTTGTAGGCGGAGATTCCCCCACTGACACCGAGCACGATGCTTTTCCCATTCAGGACCGACATCGCCTTACACTCTAGCGCAAAAATCGCCGCAGTAGATTGGCGATGGCCTACGGCCCCGACTCGCGATACACGCGCGCGGCACCGAGGTGGTTCAAGCGGTGCCAGCGCAGGTGCCGGCGCGACAGGCGGAAAATGATCTCGTCGTGCGGGACACCGTCGTTGAGCGCGGCATCGACAGCCGCCAGGGCCGCATCGCGCGCGTCCCGCGGATGAAAGAGAAAGGTCTTCCCAAAAATCACCTCGGCGCCGTTCCAGATCAGGCGCGCCTCGACCAATTCGCCCACCTCGAAGCCTGCGGTGCTGCGACGTTCCACCACGCTGAAGCGCGCACCACCCAGAACGTCCTCAAGCGCGATGGTGCCGCTGCTGACCGCGGCGATATCGAAAACGCTTCGGTGGCTGGCGGCGATGTGCACAAGCGCGGCCACCTCGGACGGCGGCAGGACGTCGCCGCCGTCCAGCGTCTTACGAACGGGGACGGTTCCTTCCGGCAGCGGGCGCTCAATCACGTACCATTCGAGAAACGCCGCCAGACGCGCATCGAAAAGTTCGGCATCATCCTCAAACACCTTGCCGGCCCGCGTGAAGTATTCCTCGCGTGCGGCCGCCACCTCGGCGCGGTACGGGCCGTCGGCGTACTGCGAGGCCAGTCGTTCCAACAAGACGTGAATGAGGCCAGCCGTGACGGGCGGCGCCTCGGCGCGGGCGGCGGCACTCACCGTCGCTGCTGCTCGTCCATCAGCTTGATGAAGCGTCCAAACAAGTACGTCGCGTCGTTCGGTCCGGGCGATGCCTCGGGGTGATACTGCACGCTGAATACAGGCAGACTTTCGTGGCGCATCCCCTCGACCGTCTGATCGTTCAAGTTCACGTGCGACAGCACCGCCTTGCCCTGCAGCGAAGCGACATCGACAGCGAAGCCGTGATTCTGCGATGTGATCTCGACCTTGCGGGTCGCCAGGTCCATCACCGGATGATTCGCACCGTGGTGACCGAATTTCAGCTTGTATGTCTTGCCACCCAGCGCCAGTCCCAGGATCTGGTGGCCGAGGCAAATGCCGAACAGCGGCGTGCCGCTTCGGGCCAACTGGCGCACCGCCTCGACGGCGTAGCTGACAGCCGCGGGATCCCCGGGGCCGTTGGACAAGAAGATGCCGTCCGGCTTGATTGCGAGAACCGCGTTGGCCGAGGTCTTCGCCGGCACAACGGTCACGCGACAACCGTTGTGGCGCAGATGCCGAAGGATGCCGCGCTTGATGCCATAGTCGTACGCCACGACATGGTGCCGCACGGGCGGGTCGACGGCCTTGCTGCCCGGCGCCTTCCACAACCCTTCGGTCCATTCGTAGGACAAGGGGGTGCTGACCTCCTGGGCCAGATCGCGTCCTTCCAGCGACGGGTGGTTCCGTGCGCGGGATACGGCCGCCGCCGCGTCGGCAACATTGCGGCTGATGACCGCTCGCTGAACGCCCCCGATGCGCAGCCGGCGCGTGATGGCCCGGGTGTCGATCCCCGTGATGCCCGCGACCCCGTGCTGGACCATCAGCGAATGCAACGTCCCCTCGGAGCGCCAGTTGGAAACCCGGGGCGACAGGTTGCGCACGACGAAGCCGGCGCACCAGGCGCGAGACGATTCGAAGTCCTGCGGGTTCACGCCGACGTTGCCAATCTCGGGCGCCGTCATCAGGACAATCTGCCCGCGGTACGACGGGTCGGTCAGTACCTCCTGATAGCCCGTGATCGCCGTGTTGAAGACGATCTCGCCCGCCATGTCGGCGGCCGCGCCATAACCCAGGCCGTGGTACACACTGCCGTCCTCGAGGGCCAGCAACGCGGGCGGCAATCCATTGGTGGGGCCGGCGTCAGACAAGGAACTTTTCCTCCGCGAACACGATTTTTCCTCCCACCAGCGTTAGCACGGGGCGGCCGCGCAGGGAACGCCCCAGGAACGGACTGTTCTTCGAACGCGAAAGCAGCTGCGGTCCGTCGCAGCGCCACGCAAAATCGGGATCCACCACGGCGACGTCGGCTACGCCGCCCGGGGCCAGCGTCCCGCCCGGAAGGCCCAGCACTGCCGCCGGCCCGGACGTCAGTCGCGTCACCAGCGTCGTCGGCGTCAAAAGCCCGCTGCGCACCAGTTCCAGACTCAGCGCCAGGGCCGTCTCAAGACCGATGATGCCGAACGCGGCTTGTTCGAACTCGACGGCCTTTTCGACAGGCGAATGCGGCGCGTGGTCCGTCGCGATGGCGTCGATGGTGCCGTCCGCCAGGGCCTCAAGCAAAGCCTGAACATCGCTGTCGGCGCGCAGCGGCGGGTTGCACTTGGCCGACGTGTCATAGTCGGCGCAGGCGGCATCCGTCAGACTGAAATGGTGCGGCGTCACCTCGCAGGTGACGGGCAGGCCGCGCCGTTTCGCATCCCGCACCAGGCGCACCGACTCGGCCGCGCTGATGTGCGCGACGTGATAACGGGCGCCCGTCAGCGCGCATAGATCCAGATCGCGCGCGACCATCGAGGACTCGGCCACGGCCGGTTGCGCGCGGATGCCCGTTCGCGTCGACACCAGCCCCTCGTGCATGCTGCCGCCACAGGACAGCGATAGATCTTCACAGTGCTGAATGACGGGCATGCCGAAGCCCCGGGCGTATTCAAGCGCGCGCCGCATGACTTCGGCGTTCATCACGGGGTGGCCGTCGTCGGTGAAAGCGACGCAGCCGGCATCCTTCAGCTCGCCCATCTCGGACAGCGTCTGTCCCGCCAGGCCCAGGGTGATGGCGCCTATCGGATAGACCCGCACCGAACCCACCTCGCGCGCGCGCCGGACAATAAGATCCGTCACCGCCCGGTTGTCGTTGGGAGGGTTGGTGTTCGGCATCGCGCAGATCGCCGTGAATCCGCCTGCAGCCGCTGCGGCCGTGCCTGTGGCGATGTCTTCCTTGTATTCGTGGCCGGGCTCGCGCAGGTGCGTATGCAGATCGATGAAACCCGGGACCACCCACAGGTCCTTGACGTCGATGACCCGGGTCCTCGGCGACACCGACGCCGCCAGGCCCGCCTCGACACGCGCGACGCGACCGTCCTGCAGCAACACGTCCGCCTGCAGGTCGAGTCCCCTCGCCGGATCGATCACCCGTCCGCCAGCGAGGCAAATGTCAGACATGCGTACCCGTTGAATAGGAGGGACCGGTGGTCCCTGTCAATGGGGTTCTGCCCACCAGACCCCGCGCGCTATTCCGCCCCGGAATCGCCGCCCCCCAGCAAGTACAGCACGGCCATGCGGATGGCAACGCCGCGGGCCACCTGATCGAGGATCACGGAACGCGGACCGTCGGCAATCGCCGGGTCCAGTTCGACCCCACGATTGATGGGTCCCGGGTGCATCACGATGGCATCTGCGTGGGCCAGCGCCAGCCGGTGCGCGTTGAGGCCGAAGTAGCGCGAGTACTCGCGCGTATTCGGAAAGCGCCCGCCCGCCTGACGTTCCTTTTGGATCCGCAACATCATGACCACGTCCACGCCTTCCAGTGCCGGCTCGATGCGATCGAAGGCCTCCACGCCCAGTTCTGTGATACGCGCTGGCAGCAACGTCCGCGGCCCGGCCACCCGGACGCGCGCGCCCAGCGTCAGCAGCGCATGAATATTCGAGCGCGCGACGCGGCTGTTCAGGATGTCGCCGCAAATGGCGACCGTCAGGCCCGCGAAGTCCACCCTGCCCTTCGCCTTGTGCGCCCGAATGGTCGAGCAGTCCAGCAGCGCCTGCGTCGGGTGCTCGTGCGCGCCGTCGCCGGCATTCACCACGGCGGCCCGAATGCGTTTGGCCAGCATCACGGCGGCGCCAGCCTGCGCGTGGCGAATCACCACGACGTCGGGGCTCATCGCGTCGATGTTGGTGGCCGTGTCCATCAGGGTCTCGCCCTTCGTGGTCGACGAGGCCGCCCCCGAGATGTTCACGGCGTCGGCAGACAGGCGTTTGGCAGCAATCTCGAACGACGTGCGCGTGCGCGTCGATGGTTCCAGGAAAAGATTGATGACCGTCTTGCCCCGCAGGGTGGGCACCTTCTTGATCGGCCGATCCGCGATCTCCAGGAATCTTTCGCCCAGATCCAGAACCGTGTTGATGTCGGCGCGGGACAGGCCCTCGGTGCCCAGCAAGTGACGATGGGGGAAAACGCCGCTCATGGCACGAGCCGTTCCCGCAGCACGACGCGGTCGGGCTCGCCCCGCTCGGCCAGCATCACCCGAACGGATTCGTTCATGCCGGTCTGCACGCGGACGCCGGTAAAATCGGGCTGGATGGGCAGCTCGCGCCGGCCGCGGTCAACCAACACCGCCAGTTGCACGACCTTGGGCCGACCGTAGTCGGCCAGGACATCCATCGCGGCGCGAATCGTGCGCCCGGTGAACAGCACGTCGTCCACCAACACCACCGTCTGCCCGTCGATGCCGTCGGGCAGCTCGGTCGCCCCAATTTCCGGCTTGGGCAGGCCCAGGAATACGTCGTCCCGGTACAGCGTGATGTCGATGGCGCCGAGACGCGGGTGCTTCTCGCCACCGTCGGCCAGCAGCCGCACCATGCGTTCCGCCAGGAAGGCGCCCCCGGTGCGGACACCAACGAAGTACGCGTCAGGCCCGCTGCGCTCGACTATCTCGTATGCCATCCGCCGTAGCACCCGCCCGATACCGACGGCGTCGAGGATCTCGGATCGCTCGACGAGGTTGGTTTCTTTGGGCGGAAGCCTCGGTGGCATGAGCAGCGCGCGACCTGCCAGCGTGCCTAGAAGTAGAACCTCAGGTACATATTCGTGACCAGTCCCCACAGCGACTGCGGGCCGGTCGGACCAAACGACCATTCATTGGCGGTCTTGGTCGTGTTGAAATCGTCGCCGGGCTTCGTGACCGCCTTGAACGCCAGGACGACACCGCTCGACAGGCCCAGGCTGGCAGCCGGCAGACCTATGAAGCCCAGATGCAGCTCGCCCTCGACCAGACCCCGGGCGTTGACCAGCAACGTCTTGCTGCGCGTGCCACCCGGCATGAAGAACAGCGTGTCCAGTTGCGGACTGGCGCTGACCGCCAGGTGCTTCCAGTTCGCGACAAGGAAGCTCATTCCCACGGTCGGACCAACGCCCATATAGGTGTCCCAGGTCAGGGTCTTGCCACCCACGCTGCTGCTGCCACCACCGATCGCGAACGCAAGACCCGCGCTCCACGCGCGATCGGGCTGGTACCAGCGACGCACACCAAGGGCGTTGACCGCGACCGGACAGTTGTCCTTGCAGGCGCCATCCTGACCTGGCGTCCGCTGCAGTTTGGCGATCTCTCGCGCCTCGAGGCCCCAGTGCCCCAAAATCTTGTCGTGATCGGTCGCAGACGCGGCCTTCGGCGCCTCGACGGACGGCGCCAGAGGCATGGCAGCGGTGACAGCGACTGGGGCTGGCGCCAACGCCACCGGGGCGGCGGCAGGCGCGGCACCCGCCGGTGGCGTGGGATCCTGCGCGTGCGCCCGGCGCGCGGGAGTTCCGACGACGACCGCAGCGACAACCAGAGCCAGCGAGGAGCGAACGAACCCGGCCGGAAGAACTCTTGTCATGCGGCGATAACGCCCTACCCTGCGCCGCGTGTCAAGGGCACGAAACGCGACACGAAGGCCGACAGACACAGGCCCGCCAACCGTCGATGCATTATGCTGCCCACCGATGCTTCCGCCGGCGCCCCTTGTCGAGCCCACCACGCCCACCGCGGGAATTCTGATCATCGGCGACGAGATTCTGTCGGGCAAGGTCGAGGACGCCAACGCCCCCTACCTGCTGCGCGAGTTGCGGCATCTGGGCGTCGCCGTTCGCCGCATCGAGGTAGTCCCGGACGTGCCCGACGAAATCGCTGTCGCCGTGCGCGCGATGTCCGCGCGATTCGCACACGTCTTCAGCTCCGGTGGCGTCGGACCGACGCACGACGACGTAACGATGCCGGCGGTCGCAGCGGCTTTCGGCATGGCCGTCGAACGCCGTCCCGAACTGGAACGCCTCATCCGTGATTCGATGGCGGCCGAGTTCCATGAGCGCGATCTGCGCATGGCGGACATCCCAGCGGGCGCCCGCCTCGAATATGGTCAGCCTGCCGACACGCGGAGGTGGCCGGTCGTCGCCGTGAACAACGTCTACGTCTTGCCCGGCGTGCCCAGCATCTTTCGGCGCAAGTTCGACGGCATCCGCGAACTGTTCCGCTCGGGCCCCTTTTTTAGCCGAGCCGTCTACTCACGCGACGGCGAGGCCAGCATCGCGGCAGCCCTGGATGCCGTCGTTGAAGAATTCCCGATGGTGGCGGTCGGCTCGTACCCGCAGCCGGTGACAGCCGACCACAAGGTCAAGATCACCCTCGACGGCCGCGACGCAGCCGCCGTCGAACGCGCGCAGCTAAGTTTGTACGCCCGCCTGGGTCCCTCTGTGGTGCGGAAAGAATGACCGGACCGCGACAGATCCGGTAGAACCGCAGCCTCGCCATGGCCGACCAGCACGCCACCGTCAAAGGCATGAACGACATCCTCTCGCCCGAGGTGTCCAAATGGCAATTCGTCGAGGAAAAAGCGCGATCGGTCCTGGAGGCCTTTTCCTACCGAGAGCTGCGAACACCGTCGCTGGAATACACGCCCCTGTTCGTGCGTTCGGTCGGCGAGGCCACCGAGGTCGTCGAAAAACAGATGTACACCTTCGACGATCGTGACGGATCGTCGGTGACTCTGCGCCCCGAAGGCACAGCGCCGGCGGTCCGCGCCTACGTATCGCGGTCGCAGTGGAACCGCGAGCCCGTCACGCGCTGGTATTACCTCGGCCCCATGTTCCGCCACGAGCGGGCACAGCGCGGGCGCCTGCGACAGTTTCACCAGATCGGTGCCGAGGTCTTCGGCCTCAACGCGCCCAGCATCGACGCCGAGATGATCGCCATGCTGGTCGGCATGCTGACCGAGTTCGGCCTGCAGGCAAGCGATCTGTCCGTCACGATCAACACGCTTGGCGAGCCGGACGAGCGTGTCGCCTATCGCGAGGCACTGCGCGCGTTCTTCTCGCAGCATGTGGACGCGCTCGACGACGATTCGCGGCGGCGCCTGGATACCAATCCGATGCGCATTCTCGATTCCAAGAATCCCGATGTTCAGACGATCGCGGCCGCGGCGCCCATTCTGCTGGACACGTTGGGGATGGCGTCGCGGGAACGCTTCGAACAGGTGCGAACGCAGTTGCAGACGCTGGGAATCGATGGCGAAACGGATCCGCGTCTCGTGCGCGGCCTCGACTACTACACGGCGACGATTTTCGAGATCAAAGCCAAGGTCGGCAATCTGGGCTCGCAGAACACGGTTTGCGGCGGCGGCCGTTACGACCGCCTGGTCGAATCGATGGGCGGCGCCGCGATACCGGCGCTGGGGTTCGGCATGGGCGTCGAGCGTGTCTTGCTGGCCATGACCGAAGAAGCCGAGTCTTTCGAACCCGCGCTGTCCCTTTTCGTCGCGCCGATGGACGAGCGCGCGCGCCTGTGGGCGCTGCCTGTTGCGCACCGACTGCGCATGGCTGGAATCCGCGTGGAGATCGAGCACCGGGATACGGGCCTCAAACAGCAACTCAAGCGCGCCGACAAGCTGAAGGCGCGCCTGGCCCTGATCGTCGGCGATAACGAACTTGCAAGCGGCAAGCTGGCCTTGAAGGATCTCGCCGCCGGCAAGCAGCACGAAGTCGCCGCGGCCGACCTGGAAGCGAAGATACGTCAGCTCCTGGACTGATCGGCGCCCACCGAGCGGTGCGCCAGGGCACATCTGCCCCATCCGTCGCAGCAGCAAGCGGCAGATTGACAGGCTGCGGCCCATAAAAAGAGCTGGCGGTTCCTGTCCCACTCCCGATACGGCCTGTCTTTACAGAGAGGACGATGATGGGCCCCCACCGCCGGCCTGTGCGTCCCGACCTGGCAAGAACCCCGTTTCAGGAGACATGATGAAACTACCGACGCACGGCCAACGATCGTTCCGATTCTCCCTGTCCGTGGTTGCAGCCGCGTTCCTGATTCAGGGCGCCTGCGGTGGCGTCAAGGACAGCACGGGCGCGGACCCAATGGGCGACAATGGCTCGGCCGGCAGTGGCGGAAGCGCGGGGCCCGCAGGTCAAAGCGGCACCGCAGGCGCGGGTGCGGCAGGCACGACGGGCAGCGGCGGTGCCACTGGTACAGGCGGCACGACCGGCGCAGCAGGTGCTGGCGGCACGACCGGCGCAGCAGGTGCCGGCGGCGCGACCGGCGCAGCAGGTGCCGGCGGGGCACCGCCTGCGTCCGGGAAATTCATCACCATCAACGGGACGATGGTCCCGAAAGAAAAGGCCGTCGTCTTCATTCACCTGGGCCACTCGAACATGGTCGGACAGGCTCTTGGGCCCGCCGCCCTCCACGGCTATTTCTTCGACACCCAGCCGCGGCTGTGGAGCTACGACGGCACCAAGGGCACGTTCAAGGCCGCGACGGAACGCACCGCCCCGGACAACGAAGGCAACGCCGGCGGGGCCGGTCCGGGTGTCGCCCTGCTGAAAGCTGCCGCGACCCTTGCGGGACCCGACTATCATTTCATATCGGTTGCCCGGGCGCAGGGATCTCTGCCGACCACGAACTGGCAAAAGGGCGGACCCCTGTACTCCGATCTGATGAACAGGGCCAAGGGGCTGGCCGGCAAGGTCACATTCGGCGGCATATTCGTCATGCTCGGCGTTACGGACCGCCATCTGCTCGAAAAAGACTGGCCCGGTTTCCCGGGTCGCATGGCCAAGATCATCTCGGACATTCGGGCCGATCTGGGCGAGCCGAACTTGCCCGTTCTCCAGTGCGGCTATGAGGTCGAGGCAACGGCAGTGGACATCAACATCACCACGCCTTTCGCCAAATTGATGATGCCCCTGTTCGACAAATTGCCTTCGTCGATCACCAATCTGGCCATCGTATCGGCCGCCGGAACGGGCCAGCAAGACGACCACCACTTCAACCTGTCGGGCCACAAGACGTGGGCGGATCGCGCCATCATGATCATGAAGGACAAGGGCTGGTTCCCCTGGACGAACTGAGAGCGCAGGACGGCGGCCATTTCCCGGCCAGGCTGACATTTATTAGCCAGTACGAACTGTAATCTCAGTTTCTAAAGAATTTCCGATAGACAGCCGAGACTTCTGGTACTGTCCCCCGCCATGCAAGGGCGGATAACCCGTACCCCAGTCTCGTCTTCCGGAGGTGCCTGATGGGCCCGATCCAGCCCCCGCTCGTCGAACGACGGCGTTTTTTTCGTAGCGAAGTTCTGGCGACCGCGGTGGTTTTTTCGCCCGATCGCTTGCACGGCACTTACCTGGTCACTGACCTGTCCGCGGGGGGGGCGTGCCTGATCGGTGGGTCGTCGCTGAGCGTGGGCGCCCAGATTCGGGTGATGATTCAACTGCCGGGCAAGCCCCTCGGCAGCCTGGCCGCGCGGGTCATCCGGCGCGGGCCCACGCAGACGGCGGGCGAACATTTCGGCGTGGCCTTTGTCGAACTTCGGGCCGAGGACGAAGACGCCATCCATCAGGCGCTGGTCGGCGAGCTGGAACGCATGCGCGCGCGGCGCGAAGCCACCGTGATGATGATGTACCACGAGGGCAACACGCGGGATTGCCTTGAACGGGACTTGCGTAAGCTCGGTCATGCATCGATCGCCGTGTCGACGCCCCTTGAGGCAATCGCCTGGTTGCAGCGGCCGGATCTCAAGATCAAGACCGTCCTGGTCGACCTGGCGTTCGGTCCCGCGCGCGGCGTGGACATGCTGCACTTCCTTGCGGAACACCACCCCGAGATCCAGCGCGTCGTGATCTCGGCCGAGGATCGATCGTTCCGTTTGGACCTGGCGCTCAAGTCGGGCCGGGCGCACGCGGCGCTGCACAATCCGTGGAATGACGACGTACTGTCGGGGGTCATCCGCCCGGCCGTGGCCGAGCAGCAGCCGGCGCTTTAGGTCCGCCGGATCCGCGGCGCCAGTTCCAGAACAGCGCGCCCGTGGCGGAACACACGCACCGCGCCCGACGTCTGCGAAACGACGATGGCGATGGCGTCGGTGTCGCGCGAGATCCCGGCGGCGGCCATGTGACGTGCGCCGAGACCCAGCGGCACACGCACATCCTTCTCGGCGAAATTCAGATACCGGCCGGCCGCCAAGACGACACCGTCATCACGCAAAACGAACGCGCCATCAAGCACCGCGAACGCCCGCAACGCGTGGCGAACTTCCGGGTTCAGCAGATTGCGCTCGTCTTCGGAATAGCCCTGGAACGGGTTCAGGCTGAGCGGGCTGGAATGTTCCATGACCTTGGCCGAGTCGCCCGCGACGAACAACGCGCCGACGGGTCGACCCTCCCAGCCCTCGACCCCTATTGTCACCGCCAGATCGATAAGAGCGTCCAGCACCTCGGCCGAAACGCCCTTGGCTTGCAGGAAACCGAATGCGCCGTCCTCGTCCTCGGGCCCCACCGTGACCATCAACAACGAGTCCGGCATGCTGGCCGGGCGCCGCGCCAACAGCGCCACGACCACGTCACCCTCGTGATAAAAGCCGCGCGCGATGCCGCTGATGATGGCCAGTTTCAGCTTTTCCGCACGGCCAAGATCGTACTGGGGCAGCGCGATGACCGTTATGCCCGTGTCGTCGACCACGATCCGCTGGGCCTCACTGACCACCGCCTGTACCAGCTTCTTGCGGGCCGTCGGTTTGCCGCGGAAAACCTCATCGGGCAACGGCAGATCGCCGATGTACAGCAAGTGATCGAACGTGCGCTTGCCCGCCAGCGCGACGGCCGCCTTGATGATTTCAAGTTGGTTGACAGTTGCCTTTGCCATGGGGCGCTGGCGTCAGCCTAAACTTTACGCGGCAAAAGGACGAGTGTGATCAGTGGTGCCGAGGACTTTTCCTCGCGTGCTACGCTGAATATCGCCATGAAAGTGCGCCTGCCGGCCACGCTGACCTCGGCTGCCATCCTGTTGGCGGCGGGGGCGATCGCGGGGGCCGTCGCACGACACGCGCCGTCCGCGAAAAACGCCCCGGCCTGCGACGGCGAATATGCTGACACGATGCAACTTCAAGGCGCGCGTGCCCGCGAGACAGAGCTGGGACCACGGTCGGCGTACACCTACCTCGTGCGCAGCTCAGCCCGTTACGAGTGCCCCTTCTTCGGGTCGAACGGCAAGCTGATGCGCAAACGCGTCGACGCCGTGGAACACGGCACCGCCTTCGCGTACGAAAGCACGGGCACGGAAACTTTCCTGCTAACCAACGAACACGTCGCGGTGTGGCCCGAAGTCACCGATGCCGGACACCGTGTGGACGGCGTCAGCGACGGCTGCAAACGCGTCGACGAAAAGCTGCGCATCGTCCACGACGATCATGACGACTACGAGCCGTCACACATTCCCCTGGTCCGCGTGGCGGTGGATCCCGCGCTGGACGCGGCCATCCTGAAGGCGGCGCAACCGATGGTGGCCCTGCCCTACCGCATCGGGAAAAGCGCGTCGCTGCGCCAGGGCAACGTCGTGCAGGTCCGGGGGTTTCCCCTGGGCCTGATTCACGCCGTCAACACGGGCAAGATCGTAAACCCCTACGACCTGGACCAGGAACAGGGCTGGAACCACGTCGACTTCGTGATCGACGCGCTGCTGTCCGAGGGCAACTCGGGCAGCCCCGTTCTGGCGCTTTCCTGCCAGACGGCCGAGCTGCAGCTGGTCGGCATGTACCACGCGGGATACAAGGGGGCGAGCGCCCTCAACGTCGTTGTCGGCATCGATCAGCTGCGCGACTTCATGGCGAAGAAGAAGCGCATCGTGCGCGGCGCACCCTCCGAAGGCGGCCCGGCGGTCAGCCTTGGCGAACGCAAGCGCCTGCGCGAGGCACTGGCGACGGGAACATTGCCCCTGTTCGACTTTGGCGGGCTGCACGTCGGCGTGGAGGCGACCGAGGGCGGATTTCTGTACCACGTCTACGAGCGTGATTTCCCGATCGACGAGCGCCGGATGGCCATACTGGAAGATCGCACCGCTGCCACCGGGCCGACCGAGGTATCCGGGCTGTGGGTGCGCGCGGACGCGGCCTGGCGATTGTGGCCGGGCAGCGGTCTGGGGCCCGACGAGCGAGATCTCCTGGGCCGCGTGGCGGATGCCATGCGCTCGCAGCTGATGCGCATCCTCGACTACCGACACGCCGTAGGCGGGCGTGGCCAGCCCGAGGAACGTCGGCGCGGCCGCGAGCACCTGCGGTCGATCGAGCGCCACGGCCTGGTGGCACGCGAGTTGTCCACGGGTCTGACCGAGCTGGCCGAGCGACTGGCCTCGGTCCACGAAAGCCCGTCGGTCGCTGCCAACGCACCGGCCCCGACGCCCCCGACCGCCCCCGCCCTGCACGCCCCCGGCCCGCCGACCCCCTGACGCAGGCCGGTCAGAACAGCGACGACGACACGCCGAGACCCAGCGTGACGCTTTCAAATCCGTTGTACGACACGCCGAAATTGGCCGCCGGCAACACTGCTAGCCACTGGTTCGACCACTCGAATCCGACACTGGGGACCAGCACGAACAGGGCGTCGCGGTCGGCCGGCCGGTCAACGCCGCGCTCGCGATCGTGTACAGGCTTGCCAAAAACGGTCAGTCCCGCCGACGGCACCCACGGCCCCAGCAAGTAACCGGCGTGCACAAAGGCCGTGGCACTGGGCGCGCGATAATCGCCGACCTTGTTCTGCCAGCCCGCGTAGCTCGCCGTACCGCCGAGGATCAAAAGACCCCAGTCGTGATCTTGCGTGTGCTGATATTGCGCCCCGAATCCCGGCACACCACTGCCCAGTTGCAGACGCTGGGGCAACACGACGCCTTGTCGGACAGCATCTGACGCGCCCGTCGGTGCGCTGCCTGTCAGCATGATCTGGTGCGCGCCGATAGCACCCAGCTTGTATGAGGCCTCGGCGCTCAAATCGCCGAATCCGGCAATCCCCGCATCCCGCGTCGTGCCCAGCACCGTGACGGAGCCAGTCTTGTAGAGAACCGGAACATTCAGACCCAGGCCGAGACGTGACGTTGGACTTGCGCCAAAGCGCGCGGAGACAGCGCCGAAGCGACTGCCGTGCGAGGACGTGTCGGTGGTCAGCGCCTGAACGTCCAGCAGGCCGCCCGTCACGTTGCGCCCGACCCACTTGATCCCGCCCCCAGGGCCACTGGCCGAGCCGCCTGCGGCGCCGCAACCTCCCACGCTGGCCCAGGTCGCCAGGGGCGGTGCATTTCGCAGGGACAGCAGACTGAGATCCCCGTCCACCGGCGATATCGTACGGGTCAGCCGGAAGTCCTGATCGGCCCCGCGACACGCCCACGCGCGATCGAGACGCGGCAGCAGCGCGGCCAGCGCCAGAGCGACGGCGAGAACACCGGCCCCGAACTCGGACACAGTTTTCACGGCGCGATCATTCCGGCTCAGTTCGGCGCGGCCTGCAGTTCACGCTCGGCCTCGCGCAGCGACTGCCGCCATTCGGTATCCCCGGGAACCGCCGCCACGGCGCGCCGGTACAGCCTGACCGCATCGCCAATCCGGCCCTGCCGCCGCATCAGCTCGGCGTAGTCGATCAAAGTCTGGTGGCAACCATCGCGATCGAAACGCAGCGCCTTTTCGAAAAGCTCGGCCGCGCGATCACCGTTGCCAGCGCGGCCGTGTTCAAGCGCTGCCTGGTGCAGGGCCCAATGATCCTCGGGCTCGATGCCGAGCGCCTGGTCGTACGCCTCTGCCGCCTCGTCGTGGCGGTTCATCTCGGCCAGGATGTCCCCACGCACAGCCGCCAGGAAGAAGGGATCACCGCCCCTTTCGGCGGCCGCCTTGATCGCCTCCAGTGCCTCGGACGCCTTGCCCTGCTCCAGCAGCGCCTGCGACAGCTTGGCCAGCCCAAAGCCATGGTTGGGATCGCGCAGCAACACCTCGCGATACGCTTCCTCGGCCTTCGACGCCTGGCGCCCTTCCAGATACGCGTCGCCCAGCTCTCGCCAGGCGTCGATCAGGGCCGGGTTCAGGCGAGCAGCCTCGCGGGCGGCGTCGATGGCGCCCTTGTCGCGAAGGGCGTTCAACGCCTCGGCCAGCATGGCGTGGCAGGCACCCAGTTGCGACCCCTCGTTCACGGCGGCCCGCGCCGCACGCACTGCCTCGTCCGGCAAGCCCCTGTCCAAAGCGTCGCGCGCCTTCGCCAATGAGCGGACGGCCGCCAGCAACGCCGGGGTCGGCGACCGCAGACGTTCGACATCGGTGTCCTCGGGCACCAGAGCGCGCACGATGCGCGAGGCAAAGTCGGCACGTTTCCGATTGTCGACCGCCAGACAGCGCAGCGCCTCGCCCCGCCAGTAGCCCCCCGTCGACGCGGCCGCGGGACCCAGAATCTCACGCGCGCGGTCGGCCGCCTCCGCGTCCTGGGCTTCAAGCGCCAGCATCAGGGCGATAGCGGCGCCATCCAGCCGTGCGTCGTCGTCCCGCAAGGTCAGTGGTTCCAGCGCCATGCCATCGTCGAACGCGGCGCGCGCCAGGGACTCTTCACCCCGGTCAATCGCCCGCAGGCCAAGCGCCAGCATCAAGGCCGGTCCAACCGGCGAGGCGCTGCGGACACCCTCGGCCAGCACCTGATCAATCTCGTCGGCCTTCCCGGCCTCTTCCAGGCAGTCCGCCAGCTCGACCCAGTGTTCGGCCAGGTAGGGATCCCGACGGCACAGTTCACGAGCAAGCGGAAGATCGGCGTCCTCGTCCTTGGGATCCCAGAGAAGCTCGCCCACCAACGCATGTAGATAACGCAGGAAGCTGGACCCGACCCGGTCGGCGCTGCGCTCGGCCACCTCGACGACCGGCCATTCCCCCTCGGCGCCGGGCGACTCGGAATCCAGCGCATAAAGCCGCGACCCACGTTCCAACACGGGCCACAGACCCTTCATCTCACCGGTGCGGCTCGCCTGCCGGACGCGCGCCAGACTCTGCGCGACCGAGAACAGCCGAACATCCCCACCCAAACTGCCCCCGTCGTAAAGCGAGGCGAACAGCTTGAACCCCGGGGGCGGCGGGCGACCAAGGACGTCGACGAATGCCGCGGCCAGACTCGACCCCGATCGTGTCGACCCAGGCGACCGCACGAGGGCCGCCCCCGGCAGCCGCGCCACCTCGGCCTCGATTGTCGCGAGGAGTGTCCTGACCGGATCGACCATCCCGCTTATCTATGCGGCCGGCCACCATTGATCAAGCGGGCGCATCGCGGGCCTATCGACAGATGGGTCAGCGATCTTGACCCCCTGGCCCCATCGGTGAGACACTAAGCAGACTTACACTGCGTCCCGCCCCAATGATCCTCCCTTCGACCCTGCCTCCCCGATAGCGACCCACCGCGATGGCCAAGCTCTTGTTGTGTGACGATGAGGAGCCGCTGTGCCGGGGCCTTGCCCGGCTCTTGCGGTCGATCTCCTTTGAGGTCGTCACCGCGGACGGACCAACCGGGCTGGCGCGCCTGGATGCCGAGCGGTTCGACATCATCCTGACCGACCTGCGCATGCCGGGGGTCAACGGCTTCGAGATCCTGGACGCCGCGCGCAAGAAGTCGCCCGGCACACCTGTGATCGTCATGAGCGGAAGCGCCGAGATCCCGGATGCCGTTCGCGCCATGCGCGCGGGCGCCCGCGATTTCCTCATCAAACCCTTCGAGCTCAAGGGCCTCGAGGAGGCGCTCGCAACGGTGCTGGGCGCGGTGAACACGCCGCCTCCGATGAGCGACCCCTTTTCATGGCGGGATCGCTTTGCTCCGTGGCTACTCGGCCGAGATCCGGCAATGGTGCCCGTACTGACGCTACTGTCCCAGGTCGCCGACACCCGCTGTACCGTTCTCATCACGGGCGAATCCGGCACCGGGAAGGAACTGGTCGCGCGCTCGATCGTTGCGGGCTCGCCGCGGGCGCGCAAACCGTTCGTGGCCGTCAACTGCGCAGCGATTCCCGCCAACCTGGTCGAATCCGAATTGTTCGGCCACGCGAAGGGCGCGTTCACGGGTGCAACCGCGAATCGGACCGGACGTTTTGCGCAGGCCGACGGCGGAACTATCTTCCTCGACGAGGTGGGCGAGATGGAGTTGGGCGTGCAGGCCAAGCTATTGCGCCTCATCCAGGACGGCGAGCTTTATCCCGTCGGTGAGGAAGTGCCGCAGCGGGTTGACGTGCGCATATTGGCCGCGACCAACCGCAAGCTGGAGAACGAGGTCGCCGCCGGACGATTCAGGGCCGACTTGTTCTGGCGCCTCAACGTCATCCCGATCGAATTGCCGCCGCTGCGCAGTCGCATGTCCGACATCCTCCAGTTGTGCGATCACTTCATCAAACAAGCGAACGAGCGACACCACCGGAACGTGACGGGCTTCGACGCGGACGTCCTGCAGACGCTGCGCCGGCATTCGTGGCCGGGCAACATTCGCGAGATGGAGAACCTGATCGAACGCCTGGTCATCATGAAGGGCACGGGCTCCATTTGTATGGCCGACCTGCCGGCGAACCGTGTCAACACCCCGGTCGAATCCGTTCCCGTCAGCCTCAGCCCCATTCCCGAGTTACCCGCAGACGGGACCGATCTTCGGTCAATCCTCGAGGCGGTCGAGGACCGCATGATCGCGGAAGCCCTCGAACGCACCGGCGGCAACAAGAACCGTGCGGCCGAGCTCTTGGGGCTCAACCGCACGACCCTGGTCGAAAAGCTGCGGCGAAAACGCGTCCTGTCGCCGACCGCGTAGCTACTTCAGATTCTTGAGAGCCTCGGCGATGCGGCCGAGACCCTTGTCGATGTTGGCCTGGCTGGTCGCATACGACAGGCGCATGTAGCCGGGCGCGCAGAACGCCGACCCCGGCACCGCGGCCACCTGCGCGTCCGTGATGAGGTACTCGCACAGCGACGCATCGCCATCGATGACCCTGCCACTCGGCGTCTTGCGACCGTTGAAGGCCGACACATCCGGGAAGGCGTAGAACGCGCCCATCGGCTCGACGCACGTGACCCCGGGCATCGCTCGCAGTGTCTTCACCATGTACTGGCGACGCTTGTCGAACTCTTGCCGCATGCGCTCGACCTCGTCGGTCGGTCCTTCGATGGCGGCCAGCGCGGCGGCCTGGCTGACGGCGGCCGCGTTCGTTGTCGACTGGCCCTGCAACGTACCCATCGCCTCGATGACGGCCGGCGGCGCCAGGGTGAAACCGATGCGCCACCCGGTCATTGCGAAGGCCTTCGACACGCCGTCGACGATAATTGTTCGCTCGCGCACTTCGGGACCGAAGGTCGCCGGCTGGGTGACCTTCGCGTCGCCGTAGCACAGCGACCGGTAGATGTCGTCGGTCAGCAGCCACAGGTTGTGCTTGACCGCCAGAGCCGCCAGCGCGCGCACGGCCTTCTCGTCGAACACCGCCCCCGTCGGATTCGACGGCGATACGATCAGGATCAACTTCGTGCGCGGCGTGATGGCCTTTTCGACCTCCTTGGGGTCGACGTTGAAGCCATCCTCGGGACGACACCACACGGGCACGGGCTTGGCTCCCGCCAGCTTGGTGATCTCCGAATAGCTGACCCAGTACGGTGCCGGAAGAATGACTTCGTCGCCCTCGTCCAGGATGGCGTGGAAGGCATTGAAGATTCCCTGCTTGGCCCCGACGCTGACGATGACCTCGTTCGGCGCGACCGCAAATCCGTGCGCCTTCGCAAACCAGGCGGCGACGGCCTTGCGCAACTGCGGCGTCCCTTCCACCTGGGTGTACTTTGTCGCGCCGTTGTCGAGGGCCTTCTTCGCCGCCTCCTTGATGTGCGTGGGCGTGTCGAAATCCGGCTCGCCGGCGCCGAAACTGACAACGTCGATGCCCTTGGCCTTGAGCTCGGCCGCCTTGGCCGACACTTTCAACGTCATGGAAGGTTCGATGACCGACAATCGCTTCGACAGCTTCATGGTGCCTTTCCGTTTTTGAACTTGGCCTTGAGTGCTTCCACCACCGCTGGTGGAACGATACTCACGATATCGCCCCCCATGGCGGCGACTTCCTTTACCAGAGACGACGACACATAAAAACTCTCTTCGCCGGTCATCAGGAACAGCGTCTCGACCGTGGGCGCCAGGTGCCTGTTCATGTGCGCGAACTGAAATTCGTATTCGAAATCCGCAATGGCGCGCAGCCCGCGGATGATCACCCGGGCCCCCCGCTTTCGCGCGTAGTCGACCAGCAGCCCCGAAAACTCGTCGACCTCGATACGGGGATCGTTGCCGACCGACGCGCGAATCATTTGCTTGCGCTCTTCGATGGTGAACAGCGGCGCCTTCCGGACGTTGTCCGCCAGCGCGACGATCACGTTCCCGAACAGCGCCAGACCGCGGCGCAAGATATCGACGTGGCCGTTGGTGATTGGATCGAAAGTGCCCGGATAGACCGCCGTCAGCCGATCGCCCGCCGACACCTCAGGCAAGCCCCGTCTGGCAGCGATAGAACGAGACGCCGGTGTCGCCGTAATAGCGGCGATCGGTCAGACGCAAGGTGCCCGTCACGTCAGGCGGCACGTGTCGCTTGTCGTGCTCGACCAGAATCACGGCGCCACTGGCCAGAACGTTGCTGCCGCTCAACATGGACAGAACATCCTGGACGTCGTCGGCCGCGTACGGGGGGTCCACGAAGACCCAGCCGAAACGATGTTCCTGATCGGCCAGCCGGCGGATCGCGTTTCGGACGTCGCCGCCGTGAATCGTGGCGCGCTGCTCCAAACCCATTTCGCGCAGGTTGCGGCCAAGTGCCGCCAGGGCCCGGCTGTCCCGCTCGACAAAGGTAGCCTGCGGCGCGCCTCGTGACAGCGCCTCGATGCCCAGGGCGCCCGTGCCCGCGAAAAGATCCAGCACCGGCTCCGACGGTGGCGGCCCCAGGATATTGAACATCGCCTGCCGCACCCGCGAGCCCGTGGGTCTGGTCTCGGCGCCTCGGGGCGCGTGCAACTTCCGCCCTCGATCAAGGCCTCCGGTTAACCGCATGGGCGGTTACTACCCCGTGCCGCCCGGCAGAGTCAATTTGGGCCGCCCGTCGGAGATTGGCAGGAATCGCACCCCTGCGCGGGCGAAGGGGCCTGGCTTCGTGCTAAATTGACTGTCTAGCCTATGGCACGTATCGGGGCGTTTTTCGATCTGGACCGGACCTTGGTGGCCTGCAACACAGGCCGGCTGTTCCTGCGTGACCTGCGCCGCCGTGGCGAGATCTCCGTGGCCAAGGCCGTCCGGGCGCTGGGCTGGCTGGCCAAGTACCACCTGTCCATCGTCGACCTCGACACCGTTTCCCGGCGCGTGGCCGAGTTCATGCGCGGCCGATCCGAGCAGGAGTTCGCCGAGCACTGCCAGCGCTGGGTGGAAGACGAGGTTCTGCCGCTGCTATTGCCCGAAGGGCTGCGCAAGATCGAAAGCCACCGCAAAGAAGGGCATATGGTGGCCCTGCTGTCGACGTCGCTCAGCTATGTCGCGCAACCGCTGGCGCGCACCCTGAACCTGGATGCCGTTGGATCGACGCAGTTCGAGGTCAAGCGTGGCCAGTTCACCGGCCAGCTGGTGGGCCCGGCGTGTTTTGGCGCCGGCAAGGTGCACTGGGCGGAAGAAATGGGCCGGCACCACGGCGTGGATCTGGATGGAAGCTGGTTTTATACGGATTCCTATACGGACATGCCCATGCTGGAACGGGTCGGCAACCGCGTCGTCGTCAATCCGGATCCCCGCCTGAAACGCGCCGCCCGGCAGCGTGGCTGGCCCACCGAGAACTGGCAAGACGCCGCCGGGGACTGACAATCGCGTGGCTTACGCCTGGCTAAGTCCCGCCATCGAGCGGCTGATCGATCTGGCTGTCGATGAGGACTTGGGCCGCGGTGACATCACCACGCAGGCCGTGATCGAAGGCGCGCCGGGCGCAGAAGCCGACGTCATCGCGCGCGAGGCGCTGGTGGTGTCCGGCCTGGACGTGGCCGCCGCCGTATTCGCGCGCATCGATCCCAGCATCACCGTGCAGCGGCACGCTCACGATGGGCAGGCCGTCGCTGCGGGGGCCTGCGTCGCATCGTTTCGCGGCCCGGCGGCCACCCTACTGGCCGGCGAGCGGACGGCGCTGAACTTCATGCAGCGGCTAAGCGGCATCGCGACGCTGACCCGCGCCTTCGTGGCCCAGACGGCCGGCACGCAGGTCAAGGTGACGGACACGCGCAAGACCTTCCCGGGCGCGCGCGCGCTTGAAAAAGCCGCCGTGCGCGCTGGCGGGGGAACCAGTCATCGTTTCGATCTGGGTTCGGGCGTACTGATCAAGGACAACCACGTGGCCCTGGCCGGCGGCGTCGCGGCGGCCGTGGCGGGCGCCCGGCGCGGCGCCCCGCACGGAATGAAGATAGAGGTGGAAGTCGATTCGCTGGCCCAGCTTGACGAGGCGCTGCGGGCCGCGGCCGACATCGTGCTGCTGGACAATTTTACGACGGCCCAGATCACCGAGGCCATGCGGCGCGTGCGCGCATGGGCACCGCGTCCCCTCGTCGAGGTGTCGGGGGGCGTGACCCTGGCCAAGATGCCCGAGCTGGTCGCGACGGGCGTGGACCTGATCTCCGTCGGTGCGCTGACGCATTCGGCCCGCGCCGTCGATCTGTCGCTGGACATGCGGCCCCTGCCCTTGTGAGCGATCCGTTGCACGCGCCGGCCTCGACCAGCGACGATCTGTCGCCCGCGCACGTGGGCGCCGCGCTGCACACGCGACGCCTGGGGCGCCCGTATCATCTTGTCGCGACCTGCGCATCGACAAACGACGAGGCTGCGGCGCACGCCCGGCGCGACCAGCCCGAGGGCCTGGCCGTGGCGGCGGATACGCAGACGGGCGGGCGGGGGCGGCTGGGTCGCAGCTGGCATTCGCCGCCGGGGACCAACCTTTATCTGTCGGCTCTGTTGCGCCCGGAAGGTCCGCCCTGGGCGCTGCCGCCGCTGACACTGTTGGCCGGCGCCGTCGCGGCGGGCGTACTGCGTGCGGCGGGCGCGCAGCCCACACTGAAGTGGCCGAACGACATCTTGCTGCCGACCGCCGACGGTCCCCGGAAGGTGGCGGGTATTCTGACGGAAATGGCCAGCGACAAACAGCGCATCCGCCACGTCATTCTGGGCATCGGCATCAACGTGAACGGCACGGAATTTCCTCCGGACCTCCAAGGCCGCGCGACCTCCCTTCGCACTGTGCTGGGACGCCCGCTGGACAGGGGCGCCTTGCTGGCCGCCTTCCTCAACGATCTCGAACCCGCGTACGATCAGATGCTGCGCGACGGTCCGTCGGTGGCATTGAAACTGTGGCGTCCAATGGCCGCACTCGGGGGCCGCTGCCGGATTGAACGCGACGGCGGGGCCCTGGACGGGGTTGCGCTCGATGTCGATACCGACGGCGCACTGATGGTGCGGGACGATACCGGGAAAATTCATCGCGTCGTATCGGGGGAGATCACGTAAAGTCGCCGTCCCGTGACCATCGTCCAAGCCGTCATCCTGGGTCTCACTCAGGGCCTTACCGAATTCTTGCCCATTTCCTCGACGGCGCATCTGCGAATCATTCCCGCACTGATGAACTGGCCGGACGCCGGCGCCGCCTTCACGGCCGTCCTGCAACTGGGCACGCTGGCGGCCGTCCTGCTGTTCTTCCTAAAAGAGCTGTGGCAGATGCTGCGGGCCGCGGCCGATCCGGTGCGGCGCAGCCAACCCGAGGGCCGGCGGCTTGCACAGCGCCTGCTTTTTCTCGTCGTTGGCACGATCCCAATCGGCATCTGCGGCATTCTGTTCCGTCACTCGATCGAGGGGCCCCTGCGTTCCCTGGGCGTCATCGCAACCTCGCTGGTCGTCGTGGGCCTGCTGATGGGATATGTCGAGCGCACCGCCAAGCACGGGCGCGACATGGAGGATCTGCGACTGCGGGACGCGCTGCTGATTGGCCTGGCGCAGTCTTTGGCCCTGATTCCCGGTGTGTCCCGATCGGGCATCACCCTGACCGCCGCGATGGCGCTGGGACTGCGCCGGGACGCCGCCGCGCGCTTCTCGTTTCTGCTGTCGGTGCCGGCCGTCGGTGCAGCCGGTTTACTGGAACTGCCGAAGGTCGTGCACGCCAAGGACATCGGCGGCCTGCCCCTGGCGGTGGGCCTGCTGGTGGCCGCGATTTCTGGCTATCTGTGCATCACCTGGCTGCTGAAATTCCTGCGCACCCGATCCACCACCCCGTTTGTTGTCTATCGGATCGCTCTCGGCGCCGGCATCCTGCTGAGCCTGGCGCGGGGCTGGATTTGAGGCCGACGGGGGCTTGTCGCCCTACCCGACAAAAAGGTCCCGCCCGACAAAACTTTCGTACTTCCAATGACAATCCTACCTAGACAGCCCACGTAGGTCCGGGTAAGATTTTGGTCCTTGTTGTTCACGGCAGTCGAGTGGAAGGCTGGGCCCATAGCTCAGCGGTCAGAGCTGGCGGCTCATAACCGCCTGGTCCCTGGTTCGAATCCAGGTGGGCCCACTCGGGAAACGCCCACGTGGGAACGAGCCTTCACACAACGCTACGGAGGTACAGTTGCGCGACCAGCTTAAGCGGCTCGAAGATCTACAGAAATTCGATGCGCAGATTCAGGAACTGAACACGGCCCTGCAAGCCATACCCGCCAAACTGATGGCCACCCAGGGTGACCTGGCCAAGGTGGAAACGCTTCTGCGAACAGAGCGGGCCCAGCTTGTGGAAACGCAGCGCTACTACGCCGAGCAGAAGAACCTGGTCGAGAACGACGAGACGCACGTCAGCGGCGCCAAGCACAAGCTGTCGCAGGCCAAGAACTCGAAAGAGTACGCCGCCGCCCAGCGCGAAATCGATCAAGGCCGGGAGACCCTTTCGACCCGCGAAACCGAGATGGCGAAGCTGGTCGAGGCCGTCCAGGCGAAAGAGAAGCTGCTGGCCGACCGCGCCGCGGACGTCAAGGCGCTGAGCGATTCCATCGAGAAGGACGCCGAGGTGGCGCGCGTTCGGATGGCCGAGATTCAGGGCAAGATCGACGCACTGAAGGTCGAGAGGGAAAAGCTGGCGAAGGTCGTTCGCCCCGATGTTCTCAAACGCTACGGCACGATTCGCATGCGTCGGGGTATGGCCATGGCCAGTGTCGCGAACGGAACATGCCAGGGCTGCAACATGAACATTCCGCCGCAGCTGTTCAATATCCTGCAACGAGGCACGTCCCTGGAAAGCTGTCCGTACTGCCATCGGATCATCTACTGGGAAGAGTTGATGAAGGATCCGGCCGCCGTCGCAGCGCCGGTGACCGAACCGCCGCCCAAGGCGACGGCCGCATCACGCCGCTAATCAGTCCCGTCGCCGTTCTCCGTCATCGCATCCCCCAACCTTTCGGGCTATATTCCCGCGGCTTCCCGCTGGAGTCCGAAAGGTGGCCGCGACGGGGCACCGCAAGGTGCTTCCGCCGAGGAAAGTCCGGGCTCCCTGGGCAGGGTGCTGGTTAACGACCAGTCGAGGTGACTCGAAGGACAGTGCAACAGAAAGCAAACCGCCGGGCGATCCTCACGGATCGTTCGGTAAGGGTGAAAAGGTGCGGTAAGAGCGCACCGCCTTCCCGGTGACGGGAGGGGCTAGGTAAACCCCACCTGGAGCAAGGCCAAACATGGGATCGCGGGGCAACCCGCCGACGTGGCCCGCGTCGAAGACCAGATTCCGAGTAGGCTGCACGAGCCGTCCGGCAACGGGCGGCCTAGAGGAATGACCACCACCCGCGCAAGGCAACAAGCGCGGGAACAGAACCCGGCTTATAGCCGGACTCCAACGGGAAGCATTGTTTGCGGCGGGGCCCACCACCCCGCCTGAAGGCTGAGCTGCTGCGAAGGCCACTTGCCCTCGGCTGAAACACTGCAGTCCAGAGCGTCTGAACCCCGCCGTCAGCCGGCGCGTTCGCTGCGACCGTCGACGTGTTTGGCAAACCGTCCGGCATCACGGGCGTGAACGGGACCGTCGCTGGGCCACGGCCAGCCGCCGAACTGCGTCCGCTGGTAATCCAGCATCGCCTGCTGAATCTCGGCCCGCGTGTTCATGACGAAGGGGCCGTACTGGACCACAGGCTCGCCGATCGGACGGCCCGCCAGCAGCAACAATTCGCTGTCGTCGGGGCCGTTGACCAGCGCGGCTGCCAGCTCGGGACGCAGGTCGACACCGTGGTGTGCGGGAATCGCGACACCATCAACAGACAGGGCGCCCCCACGAAAGAAGTACAGCGTGCGGTTTGACCCTGCGGCCGCCGGCGGCAAAGTCCAGGTCGCGCCAGCGGCCATCTTGATCGTCCAGATCGCGACATCGCTGTCAGGCCGCGACGCCCAGGAATTCGGCGGCGGCGCGCCGGGGCTCGCTTCCGCCAGTCGCCCGGCGACGACGGTGATCTGGGTTGTCCTGCCAGCAGTGTCCGTCGCCAGGTGTGCCGGAACAGCTTCGTTCCACAACATGGAAAAATGCGGTTCCACCAGCTTGTCCGCGGCCGGAAGGTTGAGCCAGATCTGGAACAGTTCCAACGGATTTGGTGCGTCCCGGTGGACCAGCGGAAACATCTCGGCGTGAACAATGCCCTTGCCGGCGGTCAGCCACTGGACATCCCCGCCGCCAAAACGCGCCGTCGCCCCCAGTGAATCCGAATGATCGATGAGCCCCCGGCGAACGATCGTCACGGTCTCGAAGCCGCGGTGCGGGTGCTGGGGAAAGCTGGGATGGTGTCGCCGTGATACATGCGCCAGCCATCGCGGCCCTCGAAATCCTGGCCCATGTCGCGACCGGCGAGAAGTTCAGCGGCGGGGCCCATCCCCTGGTTGCCGGCGGGATAGCGGTCATCGTGGTGAACGCAAAACAGAAAGGGATCCAGGGTTTGCCAGGGGAACCCAAGCGGCTTGATGCGCAGGATGGCTTCGGCGGTCATGATGCCGCCAAGTCTAGCAGGCCACGCCCCGTGCGAAGCTGCTCAGGGCGCGGCGGCGGCGCGGGGGACGGGGGGCGACCGGCGGGCACGGGGCCGCGGCGCACAGAGCAAGCGCTTCAAGAAATGCCCGGTGTACGACCGCTCCACGGCGGCCACCTCTTCCGGGGTGCCGGCGGCTATCACCTCGCCGCCGCGGGCGCCGCCTTCGGGCCCCAAATCGATGACGTAGTCGGCCGTCTTGATGACGTCGAGGTTGTGTTCAATGACAAGGACGGTGTTTCCTGCCGTCACCAGGCGACCCAGAACGGCCAGCAGGCGGCGGACGTCCTCGAAATGCAGGCCCGTGGTCGGCTCGTCCAGCAGGTAGAACGTCCGACCGGTGTCACGCTTGGCCAGTTCCCGCGACAGCTTCACCCGCTGCGCCTCGCCACCCGACAGCGTCGTCGCCGACTGTCCCAGCGCGATGTAGCCCAGACCCACGTCGTCGAGGGTTTTCAGAATGTGCTTCAAGGCGCGGTGATTCTCGAACAAGACCAGCGCCTCGGCCACGCTGGTCTCCAGCAAGTCGGCGATGGTCAGGCCCTTCCAGGTGACCCGCAGCGTGCCCTCGTTGTAGCGCTTACCCTGGCACACCTCGCAGGTGACGTAGACGTCGGCCAAAAAGTGCATCTCGACCTTGCGGACGCCGTCGCCTTCGCACGCCTCGCAGCGACCGCCCTTGACGTTGAAGGAAAATCGACCCGGCGCGTAGCCAAGCGCGCGCGCCTCGGGCGTCTGGGCGTAGACCTCGCGAATGAGATCGAAGGCCTTGGTGTAGGTCGCCGGATTGGAACGCGGCGTGCGGCCGATAGGCTTCTGGTCGATGTCGATGACCTTGTCGATGGCCTCGATGCCATCGAGACTATCGAAGGCCCCCACCCTGTCATGTCCACCGAACAGCTTGCGGCGCAGAGCCGGATGCAAGGTGCCGTTGATCAGCGACGATTTGCCGGCGCCTGATACGCCCGTCACCGCGATCAACGTTCCCAGCGG
>JANXXE010000114.1 GCA_025350815.1 Myxococcales bacterium
ACGATGAACAGCAGCGTGGCCTCCTGTCCGACACCACCCAGCTTGATCAGAACCTCGGACGCTGCCAGCAGGGCCCCCGGCCGCGCCGTGAACGCGGGATCGGCCCGGTACTGCAACAGAAAGTCCTCGAAGGCGCCCAGCGACTCGCGAGATTCCGTGGCCAGCACCGCATCCGCAATCTCCCTGATGAATTGCAAATCCGTGTCGGGCAGCCGCAGGTGTTCGACCAGCGCCGGAATGGCGGTCTTGGCCTTGAGCGCGGTAACGGCGCGCGCGTACACATCCAGACGTTTGGGCTTGCGGTCTTCGGCATAGTCGGGGTGCACGCGCAGGCCCTCGATATAAAGATTCAACGCTGACGGATCCTGGCGCGCCACCAGGGCATCAACAGCGCGATCGAGCACGCGCGGCGAAAGTTCGTCGCCCTCCAGGGCCTTCAACAGCTCGCCCGTGACGTCCTTGCCCGGCGCACGCGACAGCTGGTCGATGGCGAAAAGTTTCACGTCCGTGAAGCGGGCGTCTGGATCCCAGGCAATCGACGACAGCACCTGCGTCAGTTGCGGCGCTTCGGACGCCCCCCCGGCGGGCGCTTCAAACCCATCGGCGTCGAAGGTCGCCCCTCGCACCACGACAGGGCCCGCGGCCTGCGGCAGACGCGCCTCGTAGGTGTGCTGGCCGGTTCGCGCATCGACCGCCCCGAAGGCCCCGTCCGACGACACGAAAACGATCGCCTGGCCCGTGTGGTCGGACGCCATCATGTCCAGCCGCGGGTGGTTGTAGGCCCAGCGCAAGGTTCCCAGCGCCGCGTCGACACCAAACAGAAAACGAAAATTGTGAACCACCACCAGTCCCTGCGCGAAGGTGGCCTTGTCCGGCGAGGCCACCACACGCCACAGCAGGCGGTTGCGATCCACTGCCGAGTAGTCCACCTGTTCCGTGCGGTACATGTCCCAGTGGTACAGCGGACGCACGAAGGGCGGCAGCACCGCCTGAAGGTAGGCGCCGGATTGCCGAGACCCGAACGCGGACTCGGCAGACGCCAGGAAGATCCCGCGCGAGCCGAAGAACAGTCCCTCGGGCAGCGCCTTCACGAAAGACGCCGCTTCTTCGCGCGACAAAATGTTGGCCAGAACGACGCCCGTCACCCCATCGATGATGGTGACGTACTGGGATCGGCGCGGCACGAAGACCAGGCCCCCGCGCGCCGCCGGTCCGCCCGCATCACCCTCGAGACGGACCCGCCACCTGACGGCCCCGCTGGCGGCGTCGTAGGCGCCAAGCTCGGAGGAACGAATACCGCCGCGCGCACCGGCGGCTTCTGTCGATTCGTACACCCGATCGCCGTCCACAGCGAAGCCGACGCGACCCAACGCCGACGACAGCTTCTTCTGCCAACGGACGGCCCCGGTGGCCACATCCCGCACCACCAGATCCCCGTCCTTGGTGTCCCCGCGTTGGGCGTACACAACCACGTTGCGACCCACGGCCAATCGAGCCACCGGGTCGGCCGGCTGTTGCCACAGGACCGTACGCGCCTTCAGGTCGAACGCGACTATCTGCGAATCGGCGGCGCTGCTGCCCGTGACCACGAAGGCCATCGGCTGGCCCAACACGTTCGTCGGGCCTGAACCGGTTGGGCTGCTCCTGGCCAAAGCGGCGCGCACGGCCGCAACGTCGCCCGCACCAGAAAACGATTCACTGGCCGTGCTGGCACAGCCGACGGTCAGCGTCGCAGCGGCCACCAGAAAACACGCGGTGGCCCGCTTCATGGCTGCCCCCGCTGGGCGAGAATCTTCTGCACTTCGTCCTTCGACGGGCGGTTGTCGTTCTCGGGAATCGTCGCCAGGTACTCGACCATCGCGGTCGTCGCCACCGGCCCCGGAATCCGCGCCAGCGTGCGCACGACGTCCAGACGCAGGCGGTCCGGAACGTCTTCGCGTTTGACGAACTCGCCGAACACCAGCGCCAGAACCGGGCCGTCCACGCGTCCAAACAGTTCCGCGACGCGCGGGATGTCGTTGGGGGCGACCAACCGACCCAACGGCCCCGCCGCTCCCAAATCGTTGCGCGCGACGAGTGCAAACAGACGACGCTCGGCGCGGGCCTCTTTGCGTCCAGCCAGTGCCTCGGCGCAGGCCGTCCGAATCTCTGCCGCACTGTCACCCAGTCGTTCGATCAGGGTCGGCACGACGCGCTCGTCGGGCGTCGCCCCCAGCGCCTTCACCGCGGCCAGGCGCACCGGGACATTGCGATTCCCCGCGTACAGCGCCAGCACCGACACCGCCGCCGGATCCTTGAGCTTTTGCAACGCCCCGATCGCCTCGGTCGCCACGACGGGTGATGTCCCCACGGCCAAAGCCTGTACCAGTGGCCCCGCCGCGTTCGGGGCACCGGATTCGCCCAGGCGCTTCACGGCGGCCAGCGCAACTGCCAGATCCTCGGCACCCAGCTGCAGTCCCAGGGTCTCCAACTCAGCGGCCGGCAGGGGCTTGACCGGCGCGGGCGCGGCCTTGGCGCGGGGGGCCTTGGGTCCACGCGGCGCGGCCCAGGCCGTCGTGGTGGCCGCCATCGTGGCCGCGATCATGCCGAACACGGCCAGGCCCCCCAGCGGCAGCATTCCTCGTCGAAATGGCACGCTGGTCTATTATCCCGGCCCTCTGGTCCAGTCAATCCGCCGACGGATCACTTGCCCTTGACCTCGTCATCGGAGAACTCGACCTTGCCGCTATAGTTCTGGCCCTTGCCGCGCAGCCAGAAGGTCGCCGTCGCAATGACCCGTCGTCCCGATTCCACGGTCATCATGTAGCGCTTGTTGGTGTCGAACTCGGGCTTCGACAGCAGGATGTTCGACGCAAACACCCGCTTGTTCTTCTCGCGCGTGTACTGCGAATCCCCCGCGACGAAACGGTGGGCTCCGCCGGTGATTTCGAAGAACTTCACGGTGACCTCGAAATCGTTCAACGGTTGGGCGAAGAATGCGATGTACTCGAGGTTCCACACCGCGTGGTCGTTGCCCTTTTCTTCCTTGGGCCAGATGCGGTCAGTCTTGGCCTTCTGTAGTGCCGCAATGAACGCGCCCTCGGAGGCAAACTTCAGGGGCAAACGATTCGCGGTGATGATGACCTTGCCCTTGAAAACATCCGGGGCGCTGGCCGCCACCGCCACGGTCGATGCGAGCGCCAGGCACAAGAATGCGAAGAGCGGTCGGTAGCACGTGCGCATGAAGGCCTCCCTGCGATCCAAGTTAGTCCGACTTCGCCCCGGGTTGGCGCTGATCGGCGACCCTTTCCTTCTACCCTTTTTTTGACGCCTGTGCCCCCCCTGGTAGCGTTGGTGGTGATGCTGACCGCTGTCGAGCCCTCGTCCGCCTGCCCGGCCAGCGCTGACCACGCCTGCGCCCTGGACGAAGGGCAACGTCTGGCCGCATTCACCGGTCGTCCCGCCGGCGGCGCCGACATCCTGATCGGCATGCTGCGGGCGGGCGGCGCCAGTGCCCGGCTGCTGCTCGAACGCGGCATCATCGCGCCCAAGCTCGAGGCCGTCCTGCCACGGGTCAAACTGGAAGCCGATTTCAGCGTCGCCGCGGTCGACCGCGCCAGCCACGAAATCGCCGCCAGCCTGCACGCCCGGCAGACATCGTCCCTGCACCTTTTGCTGGCCATCCTGCGCGCCGGCGGTTCAGCGGCCGAAACCCTGCGTCTGGCGGGCCACGATCCCGCCAAGGTGCGGGCCATTGTCATGCGGGCGCTGACCGGTCCTGGGCGAAACACCGAGCGGGCCACCCGACGTCAGGTCGGCGAGGCGCCCCCGACACCCCGCCGGGTGGCCACGACCAGCATCAGCCCGCCGCGGACAGCGCCGCCCCAGGCCCCGGCGCGATCGCAGCCTTCTGCGTCGACTTCGCAACGCGCACCGGCCCCGCCTGCGGCCCTGACGTTGCCCCGGGTCGAGGTGCGGGTGACCCCCGCCGTGCCGGTGCCCAGGGCCGAAGTCGCTCCGACGGCCGCCGCCGAATCGGACCTGCTGCCCCTGGAGCCGCCGCGCAGCCCCGTGTTGCACCGGGATCGCGAACTCGGCCGCCTGCTGGATCTCCTTCAGGTCAGAAATCCGTCGCAGATCATCGCCATCATCGGCGACCCGGGCTCGGGCCGCACGGCCCTACTGGCGGCCCTGTCCGCCGCCTCGGGTGAAAAGCCCCTGGCGCCCGCCGAAGGTCCCCCCGGGGATCGCAGCCCGGGCACCTGGCTTGAGGATCTACACCGCCGGGCGCCTCCGACCGCGCCGCTGGCCCTCGACGGCGCATCGGTGCTGGGTGGCGACAACAGCGATGGCCCGGCCCATCTGATCGGGACGGCCCGCGCCGGTCGTCGCTGGATCCTGACCGCCACGCCCGCGGATCTGCGCCGCCTGGAAGCCACCGCACCTGACCTGGCCGCCAGTCTTGAGACGGTGGTCTTGTCGCCGCTTGGTCCCGACGTCCTATTCGAGGTCATCGAGACGGGGCTCGACAGCCTGATGGAAGCCACCGGCATCCAGTTCGGTCCCGATAGCTGCAAGGCCCTGGTGCGCATGGCGCCCCGCTACCCGTCCGAGCGGGCGCAACCCGGCCGATCACTGGCCATCGCGGAGATCACCGCCGCGCGCGTCGCGCGTCTGGGCCGTCGGCGCGTCACCGAGGCCGACATCGCCGACGTGGTTGCCGCCGCCGCCGACGTTCCTGTGGCCCGCCTGCTGCGCACCGACGATGAACGCTTTCGCACGCTGGAGACGCGCCTGGCCGAACGCGTCGTCGGACACGAAGACGCGCGCGCCAAGATTGCCAACGTCCTGCGCCGCAGCTATGCCGGTTTTCGGGGCCGCCGGCCGCTGGCGTCGCTGCTGTTGCTGGGCCCCACAGGCGTCGGCAAAACAGAAACCGCCCGCGCCATCGCCGACGCCCTGTTCGACGGCGAGGCGGCCCTTTTGCGCATTGACCTGTCCGAATACAACGAGCCGCACGCGGCTGCCCGCCTCATCGGCTCGCCGCCCGGTTACGTCGGCTACGAAGAAGGCGGCCAGCTGACCGAAGCCATACGGCGCCGTCCCGCCTCGGTGGTCCTGCTGGACGAGCTGGAAAAGGCCCACCGCGAGGTCCAGTTGCTGCTGTTACAAGTGCTAGAGGACGGCCGCCTCACAGACGGGCGCGGGCGCACCGTGGATTTTTCGGCAGCGGCGATCGTCATGACGTCGAACCTCGGCAGCGAATGCTACCGCCGCAGCCGCACGCCTGCCGTCAGTACCATCTCGGGGATCGCCCGCAGCCGACTGCCGCCCGAGCTGTGGAACCGCATCGACGAGGTGTTGTGTTACGCGCCCTTGCAAGACGTGGAACTGCGCAGCATCCTCGGCCGCATCGCCAGCGAATCCAGCCGCCGCCTTGAGGCAGAGCGGGGCATCCAGTTCAGCGTCGACAGCAGCGTCATCGACACCGTCCTCGCCGCCGAGCCGGATCGCAGCCTGGGCGCGCGCCCGCTGCGCCGGACATTCGAGCGCCTGGTTGAAGGACCGCTGGCCACAGAGATCCTCGCCGGCAATCTGCGCCGCGGTGCCCGTTTAGACCTCAGCTGCGGCCCCTCCGGCCAGCTGGCGATGGTCTACGGGCGTTAACGCTTCTTCTTCGGCGCCGCCGCGCGGGTCCCGCTGCCTTCGAACAGCGCGGCCATCTTTTCGACCGCGCCGTCGTCCAGACCTGGCACCCGCTTGCGCGCGATGCGAAGGACCTCGCGGCCCAGGCGCCGGTAGGTATCCACGACGTCGGGGGCCTTCTGTTGCAGGGCTTCGATGTGTCGCTCGACCGAGACTGCGTCACCGCGCACAACGGGCCCGGTCATCGCCGACGGCAGCCCGACCTCGGTCAGGTTGTTGACCGCGCTGGTCATCAGCGGCAACAGCGCCGGCAGCGCCTGATCCTCGGGAACGCCGGCCGCCACCAGCAGCGATCGCGCGATGTCCGCCAAGGCCACGACGTAGTTTGAGGCCACGACCGCCCCCGCGTGATACAGCGCCATGTTCTCCGACGACAACATCAGAGCCCGGCCGCCCATCATACGCACCAACTTCACGGCGGCCTTCTTGGCCGGCTCGTCGCCTTCGATCCCGAAGGCGGCTCCGCGCAGATTTTCCAGTGTGCCCGGCGCATCGGTGACTGCAATTAGCGGGTGCAAGGTGCCGACGCCGGCCACATGCTTACGGGCGACCGCCAACATTTCGGCCGCCGGCCGGTTGCCTGACGTGTGCAGCAGCACCTGCGTCGGTCGAAGGCGTTTTTCCGACACCAGGCGCGCCGCCACCTCGGGAATGCGCGAATCGCGCACGGCGATGATGACGACCTCGGATTCCGACATGATGGCCGGCAGCTCGCCCGAGCTACCCAGCACGCCGGACAGGGCGCTGGCCGTCTGCGATAGATCGGTCTGCCGCCCGTGGACACCCGCGACGGGGATCCCGGCCCGGGACAATTTCGCGGCAAGGGTCGTTCCCACGACCCCCGCCCCAATAACGAACACCACCGGCGTCGGTTCGGCGGGCCCCTCTGCCGCCGCGCGCGCGTTCACTTCGATCTCGGACATTTCGCTGGTCATGAATGCTCCACGGACTTGTATAACTTCCTTTGCCGTATGTAGTCGAGGATCAGGCGCGGCAGAAGATCTTGCACAGGTCGGCCGTCGGCCAGCCGGTCGCGAATTTCGGTCGAACTGACGGCCGGCATGTCGAGCGATCCGCCGCCCGTATGACCTTGCCTTCCGACAACTATGAAGCGTACCAGGCGCCGCAGCTCGTCCGCGCCGTACCAGGCCGCCGTCTCGGCCCGCAAGTCGGACCCGATGATCAGTGAAAACTCGTGCTCGGGGTGTTGCCCCTGCAGGGCCTTCACCGTTCGCAGCGTGCGACTTTCCCCGCCAAGTGTCCGTTCGACCTCGCTGACCGCCGCGCGCGGGCCCAAAGGGGCGGCGGCCAGGCGGCACATTTCCAAACGATCTTCGAAGTTTTCGAGCGCTTTGTCGAAGGGATGCCTGAAGCAGGGAACGAACCACAGCTGATCGACGTCCTGGGTCTCCAGAACGTACAGCGCCACCAGCTGATGGGCGACATGGGGCGGGTTGAAGCTGCCCCCGAACAACGCCACGCGCATCGCCGACAAATCTACCAGGCCGCCCGTCCTAATACAGCAGGTGCGGCCGGCGCCGCTCGTGGAACTGCCGCTCGGCGGCGACCCAGGTGGCAAACAGGGCCTCGGGCGGCACGCCACGCTCGATGCCCTGCCGGACGTCGGCGCCGCCCGTCAGCAGGTCGATGGCCGTCCGGTGTGTGACGAATTCGTAGGGCTCCGTGCGCCAGGCAAAGGCGCCCTCGCCCGTCGCCCACAGCTCGCGCAGGATGAGGACGCCGGTGCGGTACGGCCGGAAGGTCGTCCGGTCGACCACGTGAAGCTGAATGCCCCCACATGACCGCCCCGCGTGCTTGTGAAAGACCGGCCGGAATGAGAGCGGCCGGAAACGCACGCCGGGCAGATCGTGGGTGAAAAGGCGCTCGGCCAGCCGGTAGCCGTCCACGAAGGGCGCGCCGATGATTTCGAACGGCCGCGTGACACCGCGCCCCTCCGACACGTTGGTGCCCTCGATCAAACACAGGCCCGGATAGACGAAGGCCGTGTCCACCGTGGGCATGTTCGGGGACGGCATCACCCAGGGTAGGCCCGTCTTGTCGAATGCGTCCTGCCGACGCCAGCCGCGCATCGGCACAACCGTCAGATCGAGATCCATCGGCCGCGCAAATCGAGCGCCGCCCCACGGTAGGCCCGCGCGCACCATCGACGCCAGCTCACCCACTGTCATGCCATGCCGAACCGGGATGGACCCCAGGCCCACGAACGACTCGGCATCGGGCTCGACCGCGCCGCCTTCGACCTCGGCGCCACCGAGCGGATTCGGACGGTCGAGGACCACGACCTGCACACCAGCCCGCGCCGCCGCGGCCATCGCCAGCGCCATCGTCCAGATATAGGTGTAATAGCGGCAGCCAATGTCCTGCAGGTCGACCAGCAACACGTCGATCTCGGCCAGCGCGTCCGCGGTCGGGGTCAACGATTCGACGCCATCGCCGTAAAGACTGCTGACCGGAATGCCCGTCCGCCTGTCGATCTCGGTATCGACGCCCACCATCTCCTGTGCCTCGCCACGCACACCGTGCTCGGGCCCGAACAGACGCGCGGGACGAATGCCGGCTGCCACCAGCCGGTCCACGATGTGGACCAAGTCGGACGTGACACTGGCCGGGTGGCACAGCACCCCGACCCGCCGCCCCCGACACAGATCAAGGCGCTCGGCGCACAGGACGTCGAGCCCGGTTAGGACCACCGGCTACTGGATCTTGACGGCCCTGAAGGCGACCTGATCGCCCGAGGTGACCATCTGGAAGCGCACCATTCGGCACGACCACTTCTGCTTGAGGCCTGCTTCGCACAGGCGCAGCTTCGCCATGAAGGCGGGCACGCTGACACCCTGGGCGGGCTTGCCCAGATTGCGCAAGGCCGTGACGTATTCGTTGAACAGCCGCGGGTAGTACGCCGCCTCGCCTTCCTGGGCCATCGCCGCCGTGCTGGCGCCGCCGCTCGATCCGTCACCCTCCTCGATGTTCATCTGCTCGGACTTCCACTTCTTGCCCTCGCCCTCTTCCTCCTCGACGGCGTCCTCGCTCGGCTCGTCGCGGCCAAGCAGGCGGGCCAGCATCACGTTCAGTCCGTTCGATAGGCCCTCGAAGTCCGGCCCCACGGGCTTGAAGGTGTAGTCGATGTTGCCGTTGATGATCTCGGCGACGCCAAGTTCGATCTTGTCGAGCGGTTTGATGAAACGCTTTGCTGTCGTGCTGCCGACCCCCAGCGCAATCACGATCGCCACCAGACCGAAGGCCAGCAGGCGCATACCCGCCGCGTCGACACTTTCCAGGCCATCGGATATCGAAGCCAGTACGACCACACCGCTGGTCTTGTCGTCGAGGTTGCCCGGCAGCGGCGCCGCCACCGCCGCATATTCCTGGCCCTCTAGATTGGCGGTGAAGATCTCCGTCGGGGCGCCCTTCTGCAGGGCCGCATCGCCGTATTTCTCAGGTGACTGGAACAGCAACGCGCCCAGCAACTGCGTCTTGTTGACGTCTTCCTTTGCACTGTCGCCGGTCCCCTCGGCGACGAAGCTTGAACCGTGCAACTTGCCACCATGGAAATATCCGATGTCGACGCCCAGCAGGTCCCGTTCCTCAAGGGCCTGCTTGGAGCTCAGCACGTAGCCTATCAACAACGCCCCGACGATGGTGCCGTCGGGCTTGGTTATCGGCGCCAGCGCAACCTGGGTCATGCGATTGGACAAGGTCCAAACGTCCTTGACCGCCTCGCCCTTGAGAGCGCGTTCCACGGCCGGGAATTTCGCCCGCAGATCCTCGCCGTGCATGGCGTTCGGATTCAGGTCGCGGGCGAGAACCTTGCCCGTCGAATCCAGAATCGCCAGGATGTCGGCCTTGCGCGATTCCTTCTGAAGGGCGGCGTTGAGAACTTCACATTCTTGATAAGCGGCCTCGCGGCGGCCGATCTCTTCGGGGATTTCCGCGACCGCAACAACAGCCGGCTTGCGCGCCCGCTCGGCCACCATGTGGGCGAAGTCGAGGCCCTTGACCCGGCTAATCTGGTGATAGAGGCGCTGCGCGCGGGACACCTTGTCATGAACCGTCCGGCTGGCTGACGCTTTGAGATCACTCGTGACCGATAGATACATCCCGGCCGTGAACGCCAGCAAGATCCCGGCGGCGATCAGCCCAATCTTCATACGGTGCATGCAGTTCCTCGTCGTGGGTGGGTGGGAGGTGGAAAGGACGCCGGGGGATTATCGGTCACCTCCTCGCAACGAGTCAAGCAAACCGACCCGATTCCGCGGAGATCAGAGCAAGAATTCATATTGGCGGCCTAAAAACCTGCCGAAAAATTGACCATCGCCCGACAGTGGCCTACATGTAGGCTATGCAAACTGACAAACGCGAACGCCGCAACGCCAAACGGAAAGAGATCGATCTGCTGGTCAACCGGTTCCTCAACGGCTACCCGTACATGTGCAAGGCAACGGACATCAGCCGCACGGGAATGCGCCTGGCGCGCCTGCGCGAGCCGAACCAGAAGTCGGGGCCCCGTTTCATGGGACTGCAGTTTCAACTTCCCGGCAGTCAGCACGTGATCACGGCCTCGGGTGAGATGGTCTTCGACGACCACCGCCGTGGCGAGCTGGGCGTGCACTTCACCGGACTACCCGCAGCGACCGTCGCTGACATCGAACGCTTTTTGGCCTCGACCGAAAATCGCGGCAACTGCTAGCCGCCCGAACGCTGGGGCCTGGTGATCGCCCTTTCGGGGTGACACACACGGTCAGTCTGTTCTTGACAGGACTGGTGCGTGCGCGCTCATTATCCCAAAACCGATTCTTGTCCGGGCCCGAAAAAAAACCGAGCGGAGGAGTACCCTTTGGAGCAACCCAAGAAGCCCGCTGCGACCCGCGACATTGCCGACCTGAAGGCGCGTCTGGGCCTGATGAAGCCGGCCGCCGCCCCCGCATCTGCGCCACCCCCGCCGGCCGCCCCCTTCGCGGGCGCGCCCGCGGCGGCCCCGCCCGCCGGCCGAGCCCCCGCCCCCCGCGCGGCACCCTCGGGTCCTGTGCCCTCGCCCTTCCAACCGGCCCCGGGCCCCGCCCCGATCGCGAACGATCCCTATGTGGCCATGAGGCCGCCGGCGGGCAAATCCTTCGACCTGCGTCCGGTGGACGACGGCGTTCCCGCCGAAAGCGTGCGCGCCAAAGGCGGTAAGGGGGGACTTGTCGTAGGCGCCGTGCTGGTCGTGGTGGGATTGGGTTTCGGCTACCTGACGGCCGGCACCGTGATCGCCCGCCGCACCTTCAATTACACGAACGCCGGCGCCAAGAAGGTCAAGGTCGAGCTGGACAACATGCAGAAGACGCTGACGCAGATCGGGCAGGCCGTGGCCGCCAGTCAGCGCCGCCTCGCCGAAGCCAAACAGGACAGCGCCAGCTACGACGCGCCGCTGATCGACGAGCTGGAAAAGGTGAAGCTGGACCCGCGACCGGATACCGCGCGGATTTTCAAGGTCGACTATTTCCGACTGGAAGACTTGGCCGTGGATCGCTTGATGACCTACTACTACGACAGCATCGCGCTGTATGGCGAGGTCGAGCGCCACGTCAAGAAGACGAAGGCGGACAAGGTGTCGTTGGAGGCCTTTTCGTCCAAGCAGGTCCAAAAGGGCGAAGGCAAGTACGGCGTCGTCTTCGATCAGCGCGGCAAGATCACCATCGCCAGCCTGGTCGAGATCGGCGCGCCGATTTGCAAGGGCGGCGGCGCCGAATGCCCGGGCGACCAAATTGAAGGCTTCCAGGTCAGGGCCAACACGGGCGCCAACTGGTTTCCGCGCAAGGTCGGCCCCAAGCCCGAGGGCGACAAGCTGGCCCCGCTCGACCGCACGCCGCTGCTCGAATCGGTGATGGCGGGCTCGCCCGATCAGGTTCGCATGGAGCAGTACCGCACCCGCTACAACAACATTCGCATGCTGATCGCCCGCCTGACCGCGGCCCACAAAGAGCTATTCGAGGCGATCACCAAGGCGGCGGGCCGCCCGGACCTGACGACCCTGTAGAACTCGGTCCAGGCGCTAGTCGAGGCCGACCTTGGCCAGATCGTCTTCGGTCATCCCGAAGAAGTGGCCGGTCTCGTGCAACAACGTCGTGCGAATCTCAGCGCGCAGTTCGTCCGCGTCGGCGGAAATGCGTTCGAGGTTGCGCCGAAACAGCAGTATCTGCGTCAGCTGGACAGCGCCACCCACCGTCGAAACATCGGGCAGCGCGGCTCCTTGGAATAACCCCAGGAGGCGGGGATCGACGCCGGCCGCGACGTCCGCTTGCGCCGGGAGATCCCGGATCAGGATGGGTATGTTGGCCAGCAGGGCGCGTGCGCGTGCGGGTAACTCGGACAACGCCTCCTCCGCTTCCTCGGCGATATCCGACTCGGACAGGGCATTGCCGTTTGGCTCTTTGAGATCCAGCGCCAGAGTTTCCAGCCACGCTTTCTTCTTCAGGACCTCGTCGCCCTGCATCTCGGCCGCCAGACCCAGGCCGTGCCACCCGTCGGCCAGGTCACGCCGCTCGGCAACGAGGTGCTCGAACCTTTCTTGCGCGCGCGCCGGATCGCCGGCGGCCAAAAACAGATGGGCCACCTCAAGCGCCAGGGGCGGATCCAGCACGGTCGTATCGGTGGCGGGAAACTGGCTCAGCGTATCGCGCGCCGCCTTCAGCTTCCCCAGATCCAGTTCAAGACCCGATTTCAAGGCCAGGGCCTCCAGCAATTCGGTCTCTTCGTCCGACTTGTCGAGGGCGTGTCCTGCGTGCCGAAGCGCATCCTCCAGACTTCCCGGACGCGCCGACAGAAGTTCGGCCATCCACAGGTGCGGGGTCGACCAGTCGGGATCGTTGCGGGTCGCCTGTTCGAGAAAGCCCAGCGCCCGATCGGGCTGGTTTTCTTCGCGCGCGCAGGCGGCCAGCAGCAAGAACGCGTCGGCCGGGTCGACATCCTCGGTCGCCAGCATCTTCTCGGCCTGGGCCCGGGCGTCCTCGATCTCACCGCGTTCCAGGGTGTCCCAGGCCCGCTCCAGCAACTCGTCTTCCTTGCTCATGTTGGTGTGCCTTCTACCAGTGCCCGCAGCGAGCTGAGAACATAAGACGCACCGACCGCCAGGGTTCGCTGTCGATCTTCGGGCGAGCCCACGGGTGGCGCCACCTCGACCAGGTCTGCCCCCAGCAGCGGAAACGCCGCGCCCAGGCGGGTGATCAGCTGGCGCACGAAATCGGGTGACAGGCCCCCTGGCTCGGGCGCGCCCGTCGACGGCGCCAACGAGCCGTCGGTGCCGTCGATGTCGTTCGAGATATACACCCGGCGCACGCCGCGCGCGTTCAGGTGCTGGATGATGTCGTCGATGGTCTGGGCTTCGCCTCGCTCGCGCACCTCGTTGGCCCAGAACTGCCGCACGCCGAGCGTGGTTTCCCAGTACTCGCGCGGATGGGCCGACGTGCGAACACCCACCTGCACCAGACGACCGTCGCGGCCGAGAAGCTCGTTGGCGTGATAGGCCCAGCTGGCGAAGCAGTATTTGACGCCCAGGCGGTGGCGCAGAAGATCCGTGTGCGCGTCCGGCTGCACGATGGCCCAGTCGACGTCGTTGTGCCGGCCAAGCGCCGAGACCACGGGCCACGTCACGCTGTGGTCGCCCCCCAGCACCATGACGCGAAGCTGGGGATTGATCAGCAGCAGGCTGTCCATGACCCGCTCGGCGACAGACAACGGCGACACCGGCATCGTCGCGGCCTCCTCCGGTGACAGTGATGGGTACAAAGCCCGCAGGCAGGCGACACGCTGCCTGTCGCTGACCATCTCGTCGTGCAGAAGGTGCGGTATGACCGCCACGTCCCCGACGTCGACGATGCGCTCGCTGGCGGCCCAGACGCGAAAGTCGGGAACGGTCCTCAACAGGGCCGCCCGCAGTTCTTGTGGACCGAAAGCGGCACCGCGGACCAGACCCGCGCCACAGTCCGACGGGATACCCAGAATCGCCACGCGGGCGGACGCGATCGATGACAGCGTCGTGCGCCACGAGGCCTCGACCTCCTCGTAGTCGTTCGCGCCGTACAACTCGCGCTGGATGGCCAGTTGCTGCGCGCGCCCGGTGGACACCGTGAACACGCCCGCCCCGGCGGGACGCAGCATCAAGAGCAACTCCTGAAGGTGGGTCACCGGTGCAGCTTATCGGATCGTTGGCGTTTGGGGGCCAGGCTGATACAAAGATCGTCTCGTAAAATGAGCGACTCATTGGACAGGACATCTGCGGCGCTTAAAGAACGCTACGGGCAACAGGGTGAGGCGGCGGGCGAGCAACTGCGGCGGTGGCTGTCGGGCGCTGTTCCACTGTCCTATTCCGAGATTCTGGCGCGGCACCTGGAGACGCAGCCGGCCTCGGGCGATCTCCTGCCCCTGATCTTCGACGCCTTCTGGCAGGTCTTGCCCTTCGGAACCGGCGGGCGTCGCGGGCGCGTCGGCTACGGCGCCAATCGCATCAACCCCTCGATGGTGGCGATGACCGTGCAGGGACACTGCCGCTACCTCAAGGCACGCTTCCCCGACCGTCGGGATCTGAAGGTCGTCGTGGCCAACGACGTGCGCGTGTTCAGCGACATCGCCGGCACGTACCGCTTCCTCGGCGACAAGCACCCGTTGCTGGGTCTGTCATCGCGGGGACTGGCCACGCTGGCGGCCGAGATCTATGCCGGCAACGGCATCGTCGCGTACCTGCCCGAGCCGCGCGATCCGATGGGTACACTCAGCACGCCCGAGCTGTCGTTCTTGATCGCGACGACCGGCGCGATTGGCGGCATCAACGTCTCGGCGTCGCACAACCCGCCCGATGACAACGGCGTCAAGATCTATGACGAACACGGCAGCCAGCCGGTGGCGCCCGAAGATCAGCTGCTGCTCGACTCGATGGCCGGCATCACCGAGATCCAGTCGCTGCCCTTCGAGCAGGCCCTGGCGAACGGCATGGTCCGCCCGCTGGCGCCCGGGTTGCACGACCGTTACGTGCAGGGCTATGTGTCGCTGTACGGCACATTCGTTCCGCCGCGCGCGACGCCGCCCATCGTCTACACCCCCCTGTGCGGCTGCGGTCTGACCACCGTCGGGGACGTGCTCAAGCGCCTGAACTTTCCGGTGCTGATGCCGCCGGCCGAGGGGCCCGATGGCTCGTTTGCCGTGATCCCGTTTCGTTCGCCCAATCCCGAAGTGCCCCAGTCGACGGAACCTGCGCGTGCGTACGCGGACCAAAACGGCAGTGGCATCGTCCTGTCGAGCGATCCGGACGCCGATCGCGTCGGTCTCGAAGCGCGGCTGTCCGACGGGTCGTGGTACCACTTCGATGGCAATCAGATCGCGGCCATTCTTTGCTACGCGCTGATGCTGGATCCCAAGGGTCCCCGGCGTTCGGGCCTGGTGATTGAAACCCTGGTCACGACGAAGATCCTGGGGCGGATCGCGGCGGCGCGGGGTAACTCGCCGGTGATCGACGACCTGCTGGTGGGGTTTAAGTACGTCGCGGACGTGCTCAAGCGCCTGGGCAGAGACGGGCGGTACCGCGACGTGGTCGCCCGGCCCGAGGATTTGGTGCTGGCCGCTGAAGAAAGTCACGGCGTCATCGTGCTGCCGACCATCCTCGACAAGGATTCGACGCCTGCGTGCATGTATTTGGCGGGGCTGTACCAGCGCCTCGCGGCCGAGGGGAAGAATCTTCTCGATTACTACACAGACATCCTGGAGGAGGTCGGCGGCTACGAGACAGTCAGCCGTTCGATCATGATGGCGGGCGCCGCGGGGATGTTGCGCAAGGACCAGATCATGGCGTCGCTGCGGACGAATCCCCCGCGCGTCGTGGGCGGGCTGCCCGTGCAGCGGGTATCCGACTACTGGGACGAGGCGGCGTTTGGCCCCATCGTCAGCGAAAGCGAGCGCCTGCCACGCAATGTGGTGCAGTTTGCCACCGAAAGATTCGTGGTGACCGTGCGCCCCTCGGGCACCGAGCCCAAGCTGAAGTTCTACTGCCAGCTGCTGCCCAGCGGACAGCCCCCGCAGGCGCGCGGTCGAGATCTGCTGGCCGCCCTTCGCAAGGAGGCGGACGCCACCGCGCGCAGCATCTACAGCGCCCTCCTGGAACCCATCGGCGTGTCGCTGGGCGAGGCGGGATTGCTGGTGCCGGATCTGATCGAGCTGGATCGTAAGCGTGAATTCGAGACAGAGATCGCGCCGCGCCTGGCGGCCCGGCTGAAGGCAGGTGCCTTCAGTGGGCTGGGCGAGTTGCTGGCCTGGTTGCGCCGGGAATCCGCCGCCCTACTGCCGGGGGCGGATCCCCTGCCCGCCTTGAAGGCTCCGCTGGCCTTCCTGTGCGGTCAATGGGCGCGGGACCTTCCGGCATCGCCCATCCTGTCCGAACTGAACCAGTGGGCGACCGGCGTGAACAAATCCGCGACCTGAGTGTCCGAACCCGGCGGCGACAGGAGGGCGACTTGCAGCAGACGGTGACCATCATCGGGGGCGGCACGGGATCGTTCAATCTGCTGACCGGACTGCGCGCGCACGACAATCTAAGCATCCGTTCCATCGTTACAATGATGGATTCGGGCGGGGATTCCGGTCGGCTGCGCGATGAATTCGGCGTCCTGCCGCCGGGCGATTTGCGCCGCTGCCTGGTCGCGCTGTCGGAGGATTCGCCGCTGATGCGGCAACTGTTCTCGTTCCGCTTCACAGAGGAGCCATTGCAAGGTCGCCACTTTGGCAATCTGTTCTTCCTCGCGCTGACGAAGATTCTGGGGTCCGAGCGCGAGGCCATCAAGGCGATCGGCGGCCTGTTGAACATCCGGGGCCGCGTCCTGCCCATTACCTGGGACAACGTTCACCTTCACGCCGAGCTGACCGACGGCAGTGTCGTCACCGAGGAAAAGCACATCGACGTTCCCCAGCACGACGCCACCATCCCCATCAAGCGCGTGTACCTGGCGCCCGAGGCTGACGCCAACCCCGAGGCGTTGCAGGCCATCGCGGACAGCGACTTTGTCGTGCTGGCGCCAGGCGACCTATTTACCTCAAGCCTGCCCAACCTGCTGGTTCGCGGCGTTCCCGAGGCGCTGCAAGGCTGCCGGGGATCGCTGGTGTACGTGCTGAATCTAATGACCAAGCACGGCGAGACCAACGGATTTTCTGCCTCCCGTCATGTCGACCAGATCATTCGCTATGGCGGGCGCGTCCCGGACGCCCTCCTGGTTCATCGGGGCCACATCCCCGAGGACATGATTCTGCGCTACCGCGCAGAGGAGGCGCATCGGGTCGTCGTGGACGAAGACAGTCTCGCGCGCCTGGGGGTCCGGATCATTAAATCGGCCGCGATCATGTCGACGACGTCCTTGGTCCGGCATGATCCGGCGCGGACGGCAGCGGCGATGATGGAACTGTTCAGCGAGCTGTCGGCGGCACGCCCCTGACGGCGGCAGGTCAGCCTTGCGCCGAGGTTAGATCTACTTCCTGTCTTCGATCGGCACGTACGGCGACAGGTTATTGCCCGTGTAGATCTGGCGCGGGCGGCAGATCTTGCTGCTGGAATCGTCCATCATTTCTTTCCAGTGGGCGATCCAGCCGGGCAAGCGCCCGATGGCGAACATGACCGTGAACATATTCGTCGGGATCCCCAGTGCCCGCATGATGATGCCGCTGTAAAAGTCGACGTTCGGGTTCAGCTTCCGGTCGGCGAAGTAGGGATCCTTCAGCGCGGCCTCTTCCAGGCGCTGCGCGACGTCCAGCAGCGGGTCCTTCTTGCGGATGCGCGGCAAAACGCGCTCGCACGCAGCCTTGATGATCTTGGCGCGCGGGTCGTAGTTCTTGTAGACGCGGTGGCCGAAGCCCATCAGGCGGAATCCGGAATCTTTCTTCTTGGCCAAGTCAATGAACTTGGTCACGTCGCCGCCGTCGCGCTGAATCTCTTCCAGCATCTCGAGGACCTCTTGGTTGGCGCCCCCGTGCAGGGGTCCCCACAGGGCCAGTATGCCGGCCGCAATGGCCGCAAACAGGTTGGCCTGCGAGCTGCCGACCATGCGCACGGTCGATGTGCTGCAGTTCTGTTCGTGATCGGCGTGCAGAATGAACAGCATGTTCAGCGTCCGAACGATTTCCTCGTCGATCTCGTAGGGCTCGGCGGGGACGGAGAACATCATGTTCAGGAAGTTCGCGCAGTAGCTGAGCGAGTTCTTGGGGTAAACAAAAGGTTGCCCCATCGACTTCTTGAACGAATAGGCCGCAATTGTCCGCATCTTCGCCAGAAGGCGCGCGATGGTGATGTCGGTCTGTTCCTTGTTCTTCACGTTCAAGGCTTCCGGGTAGTAACTGGACAGCGAGCAGACCATGGCCGACAGAATCGCCATCGGGTGCGCCGTGCTGGGGTAGCCGTCGAAGAAGCGCTTCATGTCCTCGTGCAACATCGAGTGGCGCGTCAGCGACTGCGAGAAGGTCGACAGTTCTGTCTGGTTGGGCAACTTGCCGTAGATCAGCAAGTACGAAACCTCGACGAAGGTGGACCGTTCGGCCAGGACCTCGATGGGGATACCGCGGTAGCGCAAGATCCCTGCCTCGCCGTCGAGAAAGGTAATCGCGCTGGTGGTCGACCCGGTGTTCACGTACCCCGGATCCAGGGTCACGAACCCCGTCTGGGCACGGATCTGGCGGATGTCGATCGCCTTTTCCTGCTCGGTACCGACGATGATCGGCAATTCGAGCGTCTTTCCGTCGAGCTTCAGTTCTGCGCGGTCAGCCACGTATTCCTCCAGGCGAGAATCGAGAGGTCAGAATAACGAATATCTGGGGATGTTCTACCGGTAAACGTGCACCGTCGTCGAGATGCTGGAACAAGGCTGGGGATAAAATAGGTAGTTAGCGACCATCGCGGGGGCGCCATAGCGGTCGGTGTAGGGCTGCTGGTCGAAGCCCTCGGGCGGCTGGGTCAGGTCGCCGAAATCGAGGTTCCGGATTTCCAGTTCGGTCAGGGCCGCGACCAGTTTCTGGAACCGCGGCAGCAAAACCGGGTCGAAAACGCCCGTTCGGGGCGCCTCGGCGATGACCACATCATCCCCGGCCCGCCACATCTGCATCGCCACCTGCTGCACCGCCGCAAACGGGGCGAGACTGGACAGCGCCACCCGCAGGTACAGCTCCTCGACGATGGGCGCGTCACCTGGCGCGGGGGCATCGGGTTGCCCCCAGGCCTCGGCCGGCGAAACCACAGCCTCGCGCACCTCCAGCACGGACGGTTGCCGGCCAAAACACAGGGCGTAGACGTAGTCGCAGTACTCGTCCCGGCCGCCCGGGCGGAACAGGGTCATGGCGCCCAGACGCTTGGCGATTAGATCTGTCAGGCGCGCCGAAACGTCGACCGGAACGCCCGCGGCCCCGTCGTCGTCGCGCTCGCCCCACCGGCGGGTCGGGTACAGGCGCGCCAGGGTCTCGTCGATGGCGGCGAACATCCCGCCCTTGCGGTCGTCGCAGCCCGGCTTGTTGCCGCAGGACGTGCAAGACACGCTTAGACCCCGCCCTTGCTTTTGGCGGTGTCGACGGCCTCGTCCACGATGGCCTGGTGCTCGGCCGGGTTCGCCCAGCGCGCCTGGGCCGCCGGCGGCAAACAGTCGATGGGATCGAAGTAGCAGAAATATTCACCGGGGCGCACGGCCGGCGCCGTGAACACGGATACGCCCGTTTCCCGGTCGTAGTGCTCGAAAGAATGCGCGTCGCGCTTGCCACCGCCGCCGGGGGCGTCCACGACCACCGTCGGCGTGTTGAAACCCGCCGTCAGACCGCGGATGTATTTCTCGATGTGCAGCCCCGTCTGCAGCGTGGTGCGCAGATCTTCCACGCCCTTCACCAGATCGTGCATGTACACGTAGTAGGGGTGCACGTTGATGTACGACAGGCGCTTGACCAGCAGACCCATGATTTCGGGCGTGTCGTTCACGCCGCGGACCAGGACCGTCTGGTTGCGCACGGTGATGCCGCGTTCGAACAGCTTGTCCGTCGCCGCCTTCGTGATACCCGTGATCTCCGACGGGTTGTTAAAGTGCGTGTGCAGCGCGACTTCCTTGTGCAGCCTGCGTCCCAGTTCGACCACGCGGGTGATGGCGTCAGTCCAGGGATCGTCGGTCAGGATCTTCTGCGGCATGACCGCCGGCCCCTTGGTGGCGTAGCGGATGCGCTGAATGTTCTTCATGCCCAGCAGCGCCTCGCCGATCTGGGTGATCTGCTCGGCGCGCAGCTGGTAGGCATCGCCGCCCGAAATGACGATGTCTTCCAGTTCGGGCCGCGACTGGATGTAGGAGAAGGCCTGCTGCCAGCGATCGACGTTGACCTTCAACTGGAACTTCGCGACTTCTTCGGTGTCGATGCCGACGGCGTAGCTGCGCGTGCAAAAGCGGCAGTACACCGGACACGTGTCCAGCGGCAGAAACAAGGCCTTGTCCACATAGCGGTGGGTCAGCCCCGGTACGGGCATGTCCACCCGTTCGTGCAGCGAATCGAGATCCAGCTTCGGGTGGTCCGGCAAGCTGCGCGACAGCACGGGAATGAATTGCAGCCGCAGCGGATCCTCGTACGGGCGCGACCAGTCCACCAGCGACAGCAGGTAGGGGGAAACGCGCACGGACATCGGCGCGCGTGCAAATCCCTGTTCGGCGTCCTTCATGAACGCGTCAGACACCAGACCTTTGATAGTCGCCAGCAGCTTGGGGATGTTGGTGATGGAATTCTTGGCCTGCCACTTGTGGTCCAGGAATTCTGTCTCGGTCACCGCCGCATACGCCGGGATGCGCTGCCAGAACGGACCCTGCAAAAGATTCTTGTGCTCAAGCGTCGACGGATCGACGGGTGGCTTGAGGGCCGGCGGCACGGGCTGCTGAGCTTCCGCGCTCATATCTTCACCGTAACCTACTCGATCACGACGATCAGCGGCAGACAATCGCCCGCCCGAATGACCGATCGCAAGGGTGGCTGCCGAGGGACGGACGCCGACACCGCTGGGTCGACGATGCGGTCGAGGAAGCCGAGCACCGTCAGATCCTGTCCCGCCATCGCCGTGCCGCCCCCACCCAGAACTCGCGCGCCGGCCGCCTGGACGACGACGGGATCGGCAGTCTCATCGTCGAGACGAAAGTCTGGCGCCGTCCCCACATCGACCATCTTCCCACGCAGGCACACCATCTGTCCGACGGGCTTGTGCGCCAGCGCCGCCACCGGACAGTGGGCTGCCGCCAATTCGCGAAAGCGCCGCCGTACCTCGGCACGAACGGCCGCTGGCGAGCCGCGGTCCGGCCCCAGCCATCCGGTCTGCCACAGGACCGACAACGTCCGCCAGGCCGCGAAGGCCGCCAGTGCATCCGTCAGCGGCTCGCCGGCACCACGCACCGATTCCAGCAGAAGGTCCCGCAGCCGCGCCCCCGCCACCTTGGCCATCAACGGCTAGCCGGTGAGGGTCAGAACCAGCTGGTACGGCCCACGCTGAATGGTCAGACGCCCCGTCCCACCCCGGGCGACGCGCTTCTCCAACGCCCGCAAGGTATCCAGTGTCGCCACGTCGCGATCGACGCCCAGGATGATGTCGTCCTCTTGCAGCGATCCGCTGGCGGCACCGCGCGGCTCGACGCCCAGAACCTTCAGGCCGCCCTGGATTCCCAGTTCCTCTATCTCGCGCGCGCCGACCGGCTGCACCCGGATGCCGAGAATCGTCACGCCGCCGCTGTTCAGGTCCAGGTTCTCGGTCAGCAGCGCCTGGGTCTCGATGCGCTGGGTGCCGCGCATGAGGACGATCTTCACCTTCTCGCCCGGCCTGCGCGTCGCGATGGCCTGCTTGACGCGTTCGGTGCCGTCGATACGCCGCCCACCGATTTCGACGATGACGTCGTTGGGATGCAGGCCCGCGGCCGCCGCCGGCGTGCGCGGCTGCACGACGTTCACCAGGGCGCCGGGCTGGAACGGCACGCCGACTTCGCGCGCGTCCCGCGCCGTGAAGTCGCGGGTCGTGACGCCCAGCAGGCCACGCGCCACCCGGCCTGACCGCTGCAATTGGTCGGCTATTTGCTGCGCCAAATTGATCGGGATCGCGAAGCCCACGTTCATGGCCATGGCCGGATTCAGAATGGCCGAATTGATCCCGATGACCTGGCCAGCAAAATTGAACAACGGCCCACCCGAGTTGCCCTGATTGATGGCCGCGTCGGTCTGAATGAAGTCCTCGAACGCGGTCAGCTTGCCCGACAGCGCGCGGTTGCGGGCGCTGACAATGCCCATGGTCACCGTCTGGCCCAGGCCCAGCGGGTTGCCGATGGCCAGCACGTAGTCACCGACGCGCACCTTGTCCGAATCGCCCAGGGACACAGGATGCAGATCACGCGGCGGCCGCTTCAGCTTGATAACGGCGACGTCCGTGCCCGGATCGGCGCCAACGACGCGGGCCTCCAGCACGCGGTCATCGCCCAGAACGACCTGCACGTCATCGGCGCCCGCGACGACGTGGTTGTTGGTCAGGATGGTGCCCTGAACGTCCACAATGAAGCCCGACCCCAGGCTTTGCTGAGTTTCTGGGGGCCGACGGTCCGGGCCACCCAGACCCATCCGTTCACGAAGGAACTGCGACACCGGATCTTCCCGCACCACGCGGCGGATGATCTTGGTGCTTTGGATCGTGACGACCGAATCCTTGACCCGATCGACCAGGGGCGCGACGGACTTGCTGGTGTCCGTCGGCGTGGGGACCGGAACAGGCCCGGCGGCCATCAGGACCGCCAGCGAGGCGCCAAAAAATCCCGCGTTCATGCCGGGTGGCTGGCCCTCGTCAGCCGCGGTAGACGACGATGCCCCGGGTGGGATCGTAGGGCGTCAGCGCGACCGTCACCTTGTCCCCCAGCACCACGCGGATGCGGTGCTTGCGCAGCTTGCCTCCGAGGTGGGCCAAAACCTGGTGACCGTTTTCGAGCTCAATCTTGAAATTGCCCGCGGGCAAGACCTCGATGACTCGCCCTTGAAACTCGATATGCTCTTCGCGACCCATCGTCGACGAGGAAGGTACTCGGTCACCCGCCCGCGGTCAACCGCGTGTCGCACATGTCGTGCGCAGCCGTCGATAGACCTCCCAGTCGGATATGCTTGTGTCACCGTCCCATGGATCCAAGGTACATCGAGGAGCCGAGATCGCTGATCAGCGGCAACCGCGTGCGCCTGGTTCGCAACGGCGAGGCCTTTGCCGTCTGGCTGGCGGCGATCGACGCGGCCCGCGAGCGGGTGTCGATGGAGATGTACATCTTCAATGACGACACCATCGGAGAAAAATTCTCGGCGGCGCTGTGTCGGGCGGCGGCGCGGGGCGTACGCGTGCGCCTGCTGTACGACTTCATCGGCTGCCGGTTTGCGTCGCCCGACTTCTTCGCGCGCATGCGGGCGGCCGGCGTGCACACGATCGTCTATCACAGCCACCGCTTGTGGCGTCCGCGCTTCTGGGTGTTGTTCCGGCGCAACCACCGCAAGACCCTGGTCTGCGACGGCAAGCTCGCTTTCACCGGGGGCCTGAACATTTCGGACGAATGGGTGTCGATTGCCGAGGGCGGCGGCGGCTGGCACGACGCCGTCATTCAGGTTGAGGGGCCGGCCGTGACGACCATCGAGGCGACGTTTCTGCACACCTGGAACCGGCGCGCGAAACGCCGCTTTCGCCTGGAACCAGATTCGCTGGCGCCGCCCGCCCCCGCCGGAGACACGCGCCTGGCGGTCGTGTCGAACACTGAACTACTGCGCCGATTCGATATCCGACGGTCGGCCGTGCACGCGATACGTGAAAGCGCCGAGCGTCTGTTCCTGGCCAACCCGTATTTTGTCCCGGACCACGGCGTGCTTCGGGCGCTGGCCCACGCGGCGGCCCGGGGCGTCCAGGTCAAGCTGCTGGTTCCGGCCCGCAGCGATAGCCGGACGCTGGACTACGCCGCGCGCGCGACTTTCCTGCGCCTGCTGCGCTCGGGCGTGCGCATCTTCCAGCACAAGGACGTGGTGCACACCAAGGCATTGCTGGTCGACCAGGATTTCGTGTCACTGGGCAGTTACAACTTCGATCACCGATCCTTGGCCTACAACCTGGAAATGGTCGTCAACACGCTGGACCCCGCGTTCAACCGGGACGTGGCCGACATGCTGGAAGGCGACATGCGCGAGGCCGAGGAGATTGCGCTTTCGACCTTCCAGAAACGCTCGCTGCTGACACGTCTTATCGAACGTTTGGCCTACAGCTTTCGTCACTGGCTGTGACGGGGGCCGTCAGCCGAAGGTCGCGATCACCGGCGCGTGATCGGACGCATCCTTGCCCTTGCGCGCGTTGCGATCGATGACGACGTCCTGCGACCGCGCCGCCAGCGCGCCCGTGCACAGGATGTGATCGATGCGCAGACCCCGGTTCTTCGGGAACCCAAGCTGACGATAATCCCACCACGAATAGAAGCCGGCCAGGGCGTGATGGCGGCGGAACAGATCTTCAAGGCCCCAGTCCTGCAAGGCGCGCAGGCCCTGGCGTTCATCCGGGTGGCACAGGACCTGATCCTTCCAGGCGACCGGATCGTAGACATCGCGATCGTCCGGCGCCACGTTGAAGTCCCCACACAGCGCCAGTGGTTCAGCTGGATCCGCGTGGCCGTCAAGCCAGGCCCGGCAGCGTCGCAGCCAGTCCAGCTTGTAGGCGAACTTGTCGCTGCCGACGCTTTGACCGTTGGGGATATAGGCGCTGGCCACACGCACGCCGTCGACCTTGCCAACGATAAAGCGCGCCTGCTCGTCCGGCGCACCATCGCCAAAGCCGCGCGTCACATCCGTAAGCGGCGACCGCGACAGGATCGCCACGCCGTTGTACGTCTTTTGGCCGTGTATCGTCGCCTGGTAACCAAGCGCCGTCAGCTCGTCCATGGGAAACAGGCCGTCTTCGACCTTGGTCTCTTGCAGGCACACGACGTCGGGCGCGTGTTCTGTCAGCCACGGGATGACCCGCGTCAGCCGGGCCCTGATGGAATTGACGTTCCAGGTCGCAATTTTCATCGACACGCGCGGCCAGGGTACACCGACTGCGGTTGTCCGTCTCTTGCGCGCCTGACTCTTTACACAGTCGGACGTAACTGCGATGCTCCCGCGCCACCGTCGGACGCCCCACCTTGCCCAGGAGCCTGCAACCGTGAAGATCTACGTAGGAAGCGACCACGCCGGCGTAAGCCTTCGCAGCAAGCTGGCTGACCATTTGCGCGGGCGCGGGCACGAGATCGTCGACCTGGGGCCGGACACAGACGCCGCGTGCGACTACCCGGACTACGCGGCCCTGGTCGGTCTAGCGGTGCGTGACGACCGTGGGTCGTTTGGCCTGCTGGTGTGTGGCTCGGGCATTGGCGTCTGCATCGCCGCCAACAAAATTCGAGGGATCCGGGCGGTGTCCGCGTGGAGCCAGGAATCCGCGATTTTGTCGCGTTCGCACAACGACGCCAACGTCCTGTGCCTGGGCGCCCGATTGATGCCCGAAGCTGCGGCCACGACCATCACCGACGTCTGGCTGTCGACGCCCTTCGAGGGCGGACGCCACGCCGTCCGCACCGCAAAGATCGCCGGCATCGAGACCAACGAAGGCGTCGCCTTCGCGCTGGGGGCCGAGCTGGCCTTGCTGCAGCGTCAGGACGCCGTGCGCCGCATCTGGAAGAAGGATCCCGAGATCTTCACGAAGGATCCGAAAAAGGCCGATTCCATAAAGAACCGCCTGGGCTGGTTGACGTCGCCCGAGGCCATGGCGGCCGAACTGGGCGCCCTGCGTGCCTTCGCCGACGACATTCGGCGCGAGGGCTTCACCTTTGCCGTGCTACTGGGCATGGGGGGCAGCTCGCTGGCGCCCGAGGTGTTGCTGCGAACCTTCGGTGCCGCCCCGGGCGCCCCGCGCCTGCTGGTGCTGGACAACACCGATCCCGAGGCCGTCGCGGATATCGAATCGCGCATCGACTTCGATCGGACCCTGTTCGTCGTGGCGTCCAAGTCGGGCAACACGATCGAGGTCAAATCTTTCGAAAGTCACTTCTGGGCCAAGGCGCTGGAACGCAAAGGCGGCCGCGTGGACCTGGCCGGCGCGCAGTTTGTCGCCATCACCGACCCCAACACGGAACTTTCCCGCCGGGCGACTGAACTGAAGTTCCGCAGGTCTTTTGTGAACGCGGCCGACATCGGCGGGCGCTACTCGGCGCTGTCGTACTTTGGTTTGGTACCCGCGGCTCTCTTGGGCGTTGACCTGGATGCGCTGATGGCCTCGGCCCGCCGGATGGCGACGGCTTGTGGCGAGACCACCGTGGCAAGAAATCCGGGCGCGCGCCTGGGCGCCAAGCTGGGGGCGCTGGCGAAGCTTGGCCGCGACAAGATGACCCTGGTCATGTCGCCCGAGCTGTCCAGCTTCGGATCCTGGGTCGAACAGCTGGTTGCCGAATCCATCGGCAAAGAGGGCAAAGGCATCGTGCCCATCGATCTTGAACCGCTGGGCGCGCCCGAGGTCTACGGCAACGATCGCGTCTTCGTGGTGATCGCCATCGAAGGCGCCACCGCGCCGGCTGCGCCCGCCCAGCTTGCCGAGCTGCGCGCGGTGGGACACCCGGTCATTGAACTGTCGCTGCCTGACACGCACGATCTGGGGGGCGAATTCTTCCGCTGGGAATTCGCGACGGCGATCGCCGGTGTATCACTGGGCATCAACCCCTTTGACGAGCCGAATGTCACCGAGGCGAAGCTGGCCACCAAGGAATTGCTGGACGCCCAGGCGCGCGAAGGCAAGCTGCCGGCGCGCGGGGCCAGCGTTCCACCGTCGGATGCCGCCGCCGTCCTGGCCCACCTGGCCTTGATCAAGGCGGGGGACTACTGCTGCCTGTCCGCATTTTTCCTGCGCACCGACGAGCGAGACCGCCTGTTGACCGAGCTGCGCACGCAGATTCGCGATCGCACGCACGTGGCAACCACCGTCGGCTACGGTCCGCGCTTTCTGCATTCGACGGGGCAGCTGCACAAGGGCGGGCCCAATACGGGCGTCTTCATCCAGTTCACCGCTGAGCTGCGCGATCCGCGCAACGATCGCCCTATCCCGAACGAACCTTTCACCTTCGGCGTCCTGCGCGACGCCCAGGCGGTGGGCGATTTCGAGGTGCTGCGGCGGCACGGGCGGCGGGCCTTGCGAATTCACCTGGGCAACGACATCGAAGGCGGCTTGACGCGGCTGCTGGCAACACTGCGGAGTCAATAGATGCTGATCCTCGTCGGCGATATCGGTGGTTCGAACAGTCGGCTGGCTCTTTTCCGGGAGGGCGCCAAGGTCTTCGACCGGACCTATCCGTCCACGGACTTTCCGTCGCTGGATGCCGTGGCGGAGAAATTTCTCGAAGAGGCGCGCAAGGCGCTGGGTCCCGACAACGCCCGCCCGCAACGCGCGTGTCTGGGCGTCGCCGGCCCGATCGACAACGACACCTCGCGGGTCACGAACCTGCCGTGGTTCATCGAAGCGCGAAAGCTGGAGCAGCGGACGAAGATCCCGAAAATCACCCTCATCAACGATTTTCACGCCGCGGCCCTGGGCGTGACGGTGCTGGGACCGGCCGATCTGCTGCAACTGGGGGGCGGCGAGCGCAACCCCACCGGGCCGATTGTCGTGACCGGCGCGGGCACCGGTCTGGGCGAGGCGTTTCTGTTTTGGTCGACCGCCGAACGCCGCTACCAGGTGGTTGCGTCCGAAGGCGGCCATGTGGATTTCACGCCGCGCAACGGCCTGGAGACGGGCCTGCTGAATTACCTGGTCGGGCGCTACGGCCGCGTCACCTACGAACGCGTCCTGTCGGGCGCGGGCATTGCGGACATCTTTGGCTTCCTGATGAATGAACCGGCCTGCCGGCCGCTGGCCACCGAGGAAACCAAGGGCGCCATGATCGTCGAGAACGCCAACGCGGTGATCGTGCGCCAGGCGCTGGCCGGCACGGATCCGGCCTGTGTCATTGCCATGAACATGTTCAGCTCGGCTCTCGGCGGCCTGGCGGGCAATCTGGCACTGACTTTTCTTGCCAGCGGCGGCGTCTTCATCGCCGGCGGCATCGCACCCCGGATTCCCGCCATCTTGCAAAACGGAACTTTCCGTGAGGCCTTCGAGGCCAAGGGGCGCTTCCAGCCGCTGGTCGCCAAGATTCCGACTTACCTGGTCACCCACAAGGAAGTGGGTTTGCTGGGCGCCGCCGCGCAGGCCGCCCGCGACTGACGAACATGCCAGCGGCGATCATCGATTCGCACTGCCACCTCGACTTCGAAGATTTTTCGCCTGAACTGCCCGCGGTCCTGGAACGGGCCCGCGCGGCCGGCATCGTGTCGATGATCTGCATCGGGTCCGGGCGCGATCTGACGTCTGCCCGCGCTGCGGTCCGGCTGGCGGCGGCCGAGGCCGATATTTTTGCTGCGGTGGGCGTTCACCCGCACGACGTGGCGCGCATGACCGAGGATGACTGGGTGGCGCTGGGGCCGCTGGCAGCCGCCCCCCGCGTGGTCGGCATCGGCGAGACGGGGCTCGATTATCACTATGACCACTCACCCCGCGATGTGCAGGCGATGGCTTTTCGGCGCTTCGTTGCGCTTGGCCGACAGGTGTCCCGCCCCATCGTCTGCCACATCCGCGATGCCCACGCGGACGCGGCGGCGATTCTGCGCGACGAGGGCGCATTGGCCGTCGGTGGGGTGATTCACTGCTTTACCGGCGACATTTCAGACGCCCGCCCCTACCTGGATCTGGGCTTTTATCTGTCGTTCTCGGGCATCCTGACTTTCAAGAAGGCCGAGGACATCCAGCGCGCCGCTGCTTTCGCGCCTCTCGACAGGATCCTGGTCGAGACCGACGCGCCGTTCCTGGCGCCGATCCCCTTTCGGGGCAAACGCAACGAGCCCGCGTACATCGTGAAGACGCTGGAATTTCTGGCGACGCTGCGCGGAATTTCCTTCGACGAGGCCGCGGCCGCGACGACAGCCAATACCCGCCGCCTGTTTGCCCTGCCCGGTTGACCCGATTGGGGATGCGGGCAGATAATCCGGCCCCCCTTGTCGACCACCCGCGAAGACAGTCCCGTTCAGATTCGCCTCCACTACGGGGATCTGAACTCGTTCATCGAGAAGTTCTTGCCCAACGTCACCCGCGGAGGCATTTTTCTGGCGACCCGCGATTTGCGGCCGGTCGGCGAGATCGTTCGCTTCGAGGTCCTGCTGATGACCGGCGCTGTCATTCTGTCCGGCGAGGGCCGGGTGACATGGGTCAAGGAGTTCAATCCCGCCCTTCCGAACCGCGCCTACGGGATGGGCGTGCAGTTTCTGTTCGTCGATCCCGACGCGCGCCCCGTGCTTGATCGGCTGCTCAAAAAGAAGGAACCCGTCCGTCGCGCGACGCCGAATCCGGCAGCGGCCCCCGTGGCGGCCGACGCGCCGATCCCGGAGCGCAGACGGCCACCCGCCGAAAGCTTCAACGATTTCGACGACGGGATCGACGAGACCTCGATTCGCCGCGCGGCCGACCGCGCACGTCTGCTGGCCGCTCGCACCGACGACGTCGAAAGTCTGCTGGCACCCGACAACGACGAACCGCTGACCCTGGACCAGGCACTCGCCGAACTGCCGCGCTTGCTTGCCGGGAATCGCCGCAACACGGGCCTATTCCGCGTGGTCCCCGCCGAAGGCAGCGGACCGCTGGCCATCCCTTCGACGCCGGACAACGGCGAAACACCTTCCTCCAGCTAGCGCCGAAAGCGCCGCGCGATGCGGCCGGGCAAGCCCAGTAACTCGTCGGCGCCCGGGTAGCCAAGCCGCCTCAGGATCAGGGCATAGACCGTGAAGCCCACGCCGATGGTCGCGAACAACAATAGGGCGGCCAAACCCGGGACATGGGCGTCCCGCGCCAGCAGTACGTCGAGAAAACGCCGACAAAGATGCCAGGCCACGCCCGTCACCAGCGCCAGGACCCCGTTGGCCACGACCAGCGCGACGGCGGCGCGGTCCCATCCCTCGCCGCGCGCTGACCCAAGGACGCGCCCGAAACCGACCCGCAAGATGGTCAGATTCACCCCCGCGGCGATCGTGGTGCCAAGAGCCAACCCCGGCGCGCCCAGCCGCTGGTACATGAGGTAGTTGAACGCCAGATTCGCGGTCACCGCGCAGACCGAGGCCAGCATCGGAATGCGCGGGCGATCGATGGTGTAAAACGCCGGCGCGAAGACCTTGACCAGGCTATAGGGCAAAACGCCCAGCATGTAGGCCCGAACGATCGGCACCAGGGCGCGGGTGTTGGCCGACACGAAGTTGCCATGCTGGTACAGCAAAGAAACGACGGGTTCTGCCAGCACGATAAGGCCGACAGCGCTGGGTGCCGCCAGCATCCACACCGCCCGCGCGCCCTCGGTGGTGCGGGCGATCAGCGCCGTCCGGTCGCCGCGGGCGGCTTCCTCCGACACGCGCGACGTCGTCACCGTCGCCAGCGC
>JANXXE010000115.1 GCA_025350815.1 Myxococcales bacterium
GGCATCTGCGTCGATCCCAACGGCGAGTGGATGAAGCAGGTGGCGCGCAACCTGGTAGACCCGGTCGATGGCTTTCTCCGTGGAGCCACGCACTTGATCCATGATCGCGACCCGCTCTTCTGCGACGCATTCACCGACGTGCTCGGGTCCGTGGGCATCGAGGGCGTGAGGATCCGTCCCGGCCAGCAGCCCGAACTGCAATCCGCACGCGGAGAGATTTGTGAGGACGGTCGGGGACGAATGCCTCGACCATTTCGTGCTGTTTAGCGAGCGGCACCTGCGACTGGTCGTAACGGAGTTCATGAAGCACTACCTTGCCGAACGGTTTCACCAGGGCATCGGCGGCTATCTCATCCGGCCGAACGCGGTCAGCGCCAACGACAACGGCGCCAGCAGCGCGGTTGCCTGCCACTCCCCGCCTCGGCGGACTTCTCAACTTCTACCATCGGGCCGCGGCATGACGGCCCCACGATGGGTTTCCGGATACTACGGGTCGGGGAGATGGCAGTGAAGATCTTCGAGCACCTGGACAATCATTCTGGCGAATGACATGGAGGGACAGCGACCTCGCGGCTCGGGTTACCCGGCCTTCAGTGCGAAACGTAGCCCGATCGCGGCGTAGTACTTTTGAAGCGTCGACAGTTTGACGTCGCCGCCAGATTCCAGCTTGCTGACGACGGACGCGGAAGTCCCCATGCGCGCGGCCACCACTGTCTGGCTGAGTGCAGCGGCTTCACGCTTTTCGACGAGCTTGCGCGCCATCTCACGACGAAGCACCGCTTCATCGACCTGCTTTGCAAAGCGCGGGTTCTTCTTCGATCGCCGAGCTGCGAAGTTGTCAAAATCATCAGGGGCCATGGGATTTCCTCTACCTTGAGAATAGCAGCTCCGAAGCTATAGCGTCAACGCTATGGCGCGGGAGAACATCAACTCGCACCCTCGGCATCGCGCCGCATCAGTTCCCCTCGCCTGCGCCAGTCTTTGAGGCGGGTCTCGGCAAGGTCGAGCATGCGCGGTGGCGTCTTCGGCGTCTTCTTCGCAAACGCCACGACCGCAAGCAGCACATGGCTGTACCGTCCTTCTGTTGCAAGGAGGATGCGAAATGTTCGCTTCGGTCCGTCTGCGACCACCTCATAGATGTCGCGGCGCAGATGTTTTGCCGCAGGCAGGCCATTCTTGCGAACGTCTGCCATCGCCGCCGCAACCTCGACAGCTTCCTCTTCGTCCAGGTCGTCGAGGAACGCATCAATGGGGCTGCCGCCCGCCTCCGTCTTGTAGAAGCGCCACTGCCGGCGGTTACGAACGGTCGATTCCATGATCAGGACCACTATCAGATTGACTGCCGGTCTTCTCAATTTTCCCGCACAAGTTCGATCGTCGGCACGCACCGCCCGCGCGGACGGGACCGCGCGGGACAATGACCCGTCCCTCTTGTCCTTATTCCTGTTTGCATTTTCGTTTGCGCGCGGACCCTGGACGGGGCTTCGACGCTTATCGAAATTGACCCGGGTGTGCTCATCGAAACTGACCCACCTGCGAGACACTCCAAAGCGCTGGCATGGAACGTGCTGAACCAAATCGCGAGATCGTTCCGGCCACGTTCCAGCGGCAGCCTCTGCTCCCGTTGGCCCGGGCCAACGACAAAACGAAACATACGAAACAAAGACGGCGGACTCGACATCGGACGGTTGGCTCACAGGGATGTGATCCCGACGGGTCGAGGGACCGCTGCGCCCTTCAGGATCGTGGGCTCACCCGACACCGGGCGATCGCTACGAATCGCTCGAGCTCAAGCTGACGTTCGTGCGCCCCTGAGGGCAGGACGTTCTATTCGGGGCACGACCCGCGGCAGCGCAAAGCCAGATCGTCGATCCACAGGTCGAACGCCGCGCTGCCGACCCCGGTCTGGAAGTCGATGCTCGTGACCGCCGCCGTGTCGAGCGCGCGCGTCGTCGTGCCCCCCACCAATTCGAGGTCCTGGCGAAAGTCGTCGAAGAGCAAGACGAAATGCTGCCAGCGGTCCCCGACCAGGTTCAGTCGTTGAGCGAACCATGGCGAAGGACCCAAGGTGCCGCTGAAGATGTCGTTGAGAGGCTGGCCGGCCAGGGTTTCCTTGTCTCGGACTGCCACGAACACCGGCTGGTCCCTTCCGGCCGAGCGCAGCCAGACGGAGATGCCGGCATAAGCGCTGAGATCGACGGGCGTGCCCGATGGGTGATCCAGTTGCGCCCATGTGTTGAGGCCGTCTTCCAGCTTGCTCCCCTTTACGTGGCGGGCGCGCTTGCTGGTGCCGCGCGGGGGCACGATGTCAACGGGCAGGACATCGGCAAGCGGGAGGCCGGCCACGCTGGCGCTGGTAGACGAGAACCAGTTGCCGACCTTTTTCCACAAGAAGTGACCGCTCGGGGATCCGGTGGGATCCGTCTCCATGTCATCGATCATCATGAACAGGCTGGCCGTGGCTACGCTGTCCGCCTTCGCCCGATCCGGGACGGCGGTGTCGATCCTGTCCGCCGGCTCGGAGGCCGCGTCCGCCATCATGGCGGCATCCGCTGTTGGCGCGCTGTCGGGCGCCGCGTCCGCGGTCATGATCGTCTGCCCGGTCGGCAATTGCGAACGGCAACCCGCCACCGCCAGGACGATGAAGGTGGCTGCCGCGGTAACGACCCGCCTGCGTGACTGTTGTTTCACCTGCATGCCTCCTGTATCGAGCAGCTTGTGATGCGCTGACAGGGTCAACATTAACACCCACGGGCCCGAGGCCCGGAAGCGAACGTCCGGCCGGGGTGCTTTCGGGTAGAGCGGGGCGGGAGGTCACAGACCTAACCGTTATGTGACGCGCTCAGACAGCCGTCTTGAACCGCCTACGCACGGGCGGGGCCGTCAACAGGAAGTGAAATACCCCGGTCTGCATGACGATCACGTCGACGACTGCTGGCCGGGGCCGAGTTTCGGGTTCAGCCGAGCATCTGCCCGTTCGGCGTGCCGATCAGGTCCAGCGGACTCCGAACTTGGCGAAGCCGAGTCTCCGATACGTGTAGGTACGTGGCTGTTGTTTCGAGGCGTGCGTGGCGCACGTGTCGAACACGAAGTCGTACGCCCAGACGTGATTCGGGCCCGTGGGTGGCATTGGACGAGGCCCGGTCGCAGCAACCCATCGTCGCCTTCTCCGTCGAGGAACCTGCAACCCAGCGCGCTTCCACAGCCGGTACGCGCGGTCCGGACCCATGCGGTAGCCGTGCTGTCCGAAAACTGGTCGCGGGAGATTTTGCATGAAAACCGCAGGGTTTACAGCTTGAATCGCGAGCGCCCACCACGCTACCTTGCCCTCGGTCGATGCTCTACCTGCCCCTTCAACTCCAGTTCCTCGTCGCG
>JANXXE010000142.1 GCA_025350815.1 Myxococcales bacterium
GGCGCGCCCGAGCGCGTGGCCGCGTAGCGGCCGCATCAGCGCGTCCGCCAAAAGGCACACCCCGCCCCCACCACCCGACCGAGATCAACGCGAGCAAAGCCAACCCGGCGGCCTTTGACAGGCGCCCAGGGGTCTGCGAAGAAAAAAGGGCGTGGTTCACCTCGATGAAGACTGTGTGACGTACGTGGATGGGGGCACCACCCAGACGCGTGCCTGGTCGGTCAAGGGCACGCGGGTGCTGGCCGAGGCGCGCGTGGCAGTGGGTGCGCGCGACACGGCCCGCGATGGCTCGCCTGCGCGCCTGCGGACTGCGGTTCGGGATCTATTGGCGCAAGTGGGCGGCCCCACTGCACCGTCGCTGATCGTCGCTGCGGGCATGGTCACGTCGCCGCAGGGCCTGTGCGAGCTACCCCACGTTGCGGCGCCGGCCGACGCGGCCGCATTGCGCGCGGGGGCCCGCCTGGAACGACAGCCCGATCTTGCGACCGCGCCGATGCTTTTCATACCGGGCGTGCGCTCGGGGCCGCATCCCTGCGACGCCGCGTCCGTGCTGCACACCGATGCGATGAGGGGCGAGGAGGTTCTGTGCCTGGGTCTTGCGGCCGCAGGTCTGTTGCCCGCCGGCGGCGTGGTCCTGAATCTCGGCTCGCACTGGAAGGCGGTTGCGGTCGACGCCGGCGGGTTCATCACTGGCAGTGTCACCACGCTGTCGGGCGAGTTGGTTCACGCCGTGGGCGGGCAGACCATCCTGGCCAGCGCGTTGCCGGCCCAGCGACCCGACGTGTTGATGGCAAGCTGGATCGACGCGGGAGCCGCGGCCTGCGACGCGGCCGGCCTGTCGCGTGCGCTGTTCTGCGTGCGCCTGCTCGAACAGCGGGCCCCGACTTTACCCGAACAGCGCTACGCCTTCTTGATGGGCGCCGTGATCGCCGCCGATCGCCCGACGCTGGTACCCGACGCTTCCGGCGGGCAGTCCCGTCGGGTGCTGTTGACCGGGGCGCACGTCGTGGCCGACGCATGGGCCGGGTATCTCGCACGACGTGGCCTGGATGCGATGGTCGTCAGCGAGGCCGACGTCGATCGCGCTTTTCGCGCTGGCTGCGCCGCCGTCGTTGCCGCCGGCCGGTCGGGGGCCGCATGACCGGTCCCGTCGGACCCTATCCCGGGTTTTTACGCGATTTTGCCGAGACACGTGGCTTTCTGCTGGGCCGGCCTAGCCGCATCCAGCCGACCCCCGACGGTCGTTCGGTGTTGTTTCTTCGCGGTCCCGCCCGCGATCCCGTGCTGGGCCTGTTCGAGCTGGACGTGGCCACCGGCGAAACCCGCGAACTGATAACGCCGCGCGAGTTGCTGGGTGGCGCCACCGAGGATCTGTCCGACGCCGAACGCGCCCGCCGCGAGCGCATGCGCATCACCGAATCGGGATTTACCTGGTTCGAGCTGTCGGCCGACGGACGCCAGGTCCTCTTGTTGCTGTCGGGGCGGCTGTTTGTTCTCGACCGCAACAGCCGCAGGACGCGCGTGCTGGTTGAATCGACCGACAAGCCTGTCCTTGCCCCGCATCTGTCGCCCGATGGCCGGTGCGTGGCTTTTGTTCGCGGTCATGACCTGTGGGTCGTCGGCGTCGACGGAAGCGACCCTCCGCGTGCCCTGACGTCGGGCGGGTCCGAAGATGTCATGCACGGCCTGCCCGAATTCGTCGCGCAGGAGGAAATGGCCCGCCACGAAGGATACTGGTGGTCGCCGGACGGGGCGTTCATCGCCTACGCCGAGGTCGATCAGAGCGCCGTCGACAGATTCAGCATTTCGGATCCCGCCCATCCCGAACGGCCGCCGCAACACGCCCGCTATCCCCGTCCAGGGCGCGCCAACGCCCACGTGCGCCTGGGAGTCGTCGCGGTCGGAATCAGCCGCGCCATCCCCACCACCCGTTGGATCGTCTGGGATGACGCCCATTTCCCTTATCTGGCCCGCGTTCTGTGGGACACGCCGAAGGCTGCGCTGACTTTGCTGGTGCAGACACGTGACCAGCGCGAGGTCGCGCTGCTGTCGGCCGACCCATCGACGGGCGCGACGACCGCGATCCTGACGGACACCGACGATGCCTGGGTCAACCTGGACCGCACGCTGCCGCGCTGGCTGCCGGATGGCTCGGGATTTCTGTGGGGCACAGAACGTTCGGGCCGCGCGGCGCTTGAACTGCATCGTCCCGACGGCAGCCTGGACCGCGTCGTCGTCGATGGGCCCGCCGATTTACTGGGCCTGGTCCACATCACGCCCGCGTCGGACGCGGTCCACGTGCTGCTGGGCGATGCCGTCAGCAACAGGCTTTTGCGTGTGCCCCTGACGGGGGGATCGCCGGTCACCCTGACCACTGATCAGGCCGAACACACCCCGGTCTTCTCGGCCGGCGGTTCAATCTTCGTCGATGCGCGTGTGGCCGTGGATGCCTGGCCTGAAGCCACCATCCACCGTGCTGGTGACGGTGTCTGCATCGGCCGCCTGCCCCATGTCGCGGAGACCCCGCCGTTCACCGTCAACGTCGAGTTGACCACCGTGGGCAGCGAAAGGTCGTTTCACGCCGCCGTCGTGCGCCCGCGTGCCTTCGACGCCGGCCGGCGCTACCCCGTCGTCGTCTTTGTCTACGGCGGTCCGCATTCGTTGATGGTCAGGTCCGACCAGCGCCACTATCTGCTGGCGCAATGGCTGGCCGACCACGGCGCCATCGTCGTGTCCATCGACAACCGCGGCACGCCCCGTCGCGATCGCGCATGGGAGCGCGCCATCAAGGGAAACTTCGGCGATATCCCCCTCGGGGATCAAATCGACGGCCTGTTTGCGCTCGGCCAACGATTTCCGCAGATCGATCTGTCCCGCGTCGGCATCTACGGCTGGTCATTCGGCGGCACCATGGCGGCGCTGGCCGTTCTGCGTCGGCCTGATGTCTTCAAGGTGGCGGTGGCCGGCGCACCGGTCGTCGACTGGCGGGATTACGACACCCACTACACCGAGCGCTACCTGGGTTTGCCCGACGAGAACCCCGATGGCTATCGGATGTCGAGCCCACTGTCCTACGCCGCCGGCCTGACCCGGCCGCTGTTGCTGATCCACGGCACTGCCGACGACAACGTCTACGCCTTTCATTCCTTCAAGCTGGTGGACGCGCTGTTTCGCGCGGGGCGCCCGTTCGACTTCCTTCCCCTGGCCGGCGTGACGCACCAGACACCGGATCCGCAGGTGCGCGCCAGCCTGTGGTTGACGATCAGCGGGTTTCTGCTTTCCCAGTTGGGGGATGTGCGCAGCCCCGGCGGGAAAGTCGTCCAGGACGGCGACTTGGACGACGACTTATTGTAAGTTGCCCCGTCCAATGCCCCGACAAAGCTACCGCCTGTCGCAATTGCCGCCGTACGTGCTGGCGCGCGTGGATGAGCTCAAGACGAAATTGCGCGCGGAGGGACGCGATATTTTTGATTTCGGCCTCGGCAACCCCGATGGCGCCAGCCCTGCGGCCGCGGTCGCCCGCCTGAACGCCGAGATGGGCAAGTCCGGTTTCCAGCGCTACATGCCGTCCAAGGGTCTGGCGGAACCGCGTCGCGCGATCTGCGACTGGTACCAACGGCGCTATGGCGTGTCGTTCGACCCCGAAAAGGAAGCCGTCGTTACCATCGGCTCGAAAGAGGGCCTGGCGCACCTGTTGCTGGCCCTTGTCGGCCCCGGCGACTGCGTGCTGTCGCCTGATCCGGGCTACCCGATCCATCGCTATGGCGTCGTTATCGCCGGTGGCGAACCTGTCTCCGTGCCCGTCGGTCCGGGGCGCGATCACTTTGGCGACATCAAGGACGCCTTCGCCCGCTCGCCGCGCAAGCCCAAGGGCCTGATCGTCAACTTCCCCCACAATCCAACGGCCGCCGTCGCCGACGCCGCCTTCTATCGTAACGTCGTCGAACTGGCCCTGCGCGAAGATCTGTGGGTGATTTCCGACCTGGCGTATTCGGACCTGTGTTTCGACGATCGACCAGCGCCCAGCATCTTCGCGGCACCGCGCGCGCGGGATGTGGCCGTCGAATTCTTCACCGTTTCCAAAAGCTACTCGATGCCGGGCTGGCGGGTGGGATTCTGCGTGGGCAACGCCGAGATCGTCGGTGGCCTGACGACGATGAAGGGCTACCTCGACTACGGCAGCTTCGGGCCGACCCAGCTTGCCGCAGCGACGGCATTGGGCAACTGCGACGCCGACGCCGTCGCCAACCGCGCGCTTTACAAGCACCGGGCGGCGGTATTGGTCAGTGCCCTGACCGAGGCTGGCTGGCCGGTCACGCCACCCGACGGGACGATGTTTGTGTGGGCGCCGATCCCGGCCCGTTACGCTGCGCTTGGGGCCGTCGGCTTCGCGGCTGAACTGCTGAACCAGGCGGGTGTCGCGGTGGCGCCGGGTGTGGGCTTCGGCCCGGGCGGCGAGGGCTTCGTTCGCTTCTCTTTGGTCGAGCCGGATGACCGGGCGCGTCGTGCGTGCGTGCAAATCGGCGCATTTCTCAAGGCTTGAGCCCGCATTTTGCCCGTCGCTGCGTTTGACAACGCCGGGGCGCTCAAGTAGAAACCCCGACTCCAACATGCCCGCCGCATCATCTTCAAAAGTTCGAAAGACCTTCCAGGCGGACGCCAGCTTCGTCCACACCTGGTACATCGCCGACGTCCAGGACAAGACCCTGGGTCGCGCCGTCACCAAGATCGCTTCGGTGCTGCGTGGCAAACACAAGGCCACCTTCACCCCGCACGCCGATGCAGGGGACTTCGTGGTGGTCATCAACGCCAACAAGGTGCGTTTGACTGGCAAGAAGTGGGACGACAAGAAGTACCGCGACCACTCGCTGTTCCCCGGCGGCCTCAAGGAGTTGAGCGCGAAAGAGCTCCTGGGTCGCCATCCGGCCGACTTGGTCAAGCGCGCCGTCTGGGGCATGTTGCCCAAAGGCCCGCTCGGTCGTCGCCTGTACAAGAAACTAAAAGTCTATGCCGGGTCCGAGCATCCGCACGTCGCCCAGCAGCCCAAGCCCCTGGCCCTTTCGTAACGCCCCTGGAGTTTTTTGATGATTGACGCTGAAAAGAGCACCTATGCCACCGGCCGCCGCAAGGAAGCCGTGGCGCGCGTTTGGTTGCAGCCCGGCAACGGCAAGATCGCCATCAACGCCCGCTCGCTGGAAGAGTATTTCGGCCGCGAGACGTCGCGCATGGTGTTCCGGCAGCCGCTTGAGCTGACCGAGACTTCGGGCACCTTCGATATTCACGTCAACGTCTGCGGCGGTGGTCTGTCGGGCCAGGCCGGCGCGATCCGCCACGGGATTTCCCGGGCGCTGATCAGCATCAATCCGGAACTGCGCGGCATTCTCAAGAAGGCCGGTTACCTGACCCGCGACGCCCGTCGCAAAGAGCGCAAGAAGTACGGCCAGCGCGGCGCCCGCGCCCGCTTCCAGTTCTCGAAGCGCTAGCCGCTCGCCTTCACGTCCTTCCGATCCCTTCTCCCTGCCCGTGGGTAGAAGGTTAGGATGGGGCATGTCCCGACCCGCCACGGGGAAGCTTCTGCGGAAGCTTCTGCTTGCGACGCTGCTGCCGACGTTGCTGGCCCTGGCCCTGTTTGGCGTGCTGGCCCACGAGGTCGCCCGGCGCACTCTCGAGGACGAGTTGGGCAAGCGCCTGGGCGCCGTGGCCGCCGGGACGGCCGCGTTGATTCTGCCCCAGCAGATTTCTGCCATCACCGAGGGCGACGAAGGCCTTGCCACCTACGCCAACCTGTTGCGGCGCCTCGACGAGGCCAAGCAACGTTTTGGTGTCCGGCGGGTGGCCCTGGTGGCGCGCGATCTCACCGGGCGTGGCGACACCGATCGGCGCATCGCCCTGGGCGCGCCCGCCCACGAACTAGGGGCTGACAGGATCGAGATCGAGCAGGCCGCGTCGGGTGCGCCGGCGTCATCGCCCCTGTTCTGGGGCCTTGATGGCTTGCCCTACAAACGCGGCTATGCAGCGGTCGGCGCGCCGCAGGCGACGGGGTTTGTGGTGGTCGAGGGCAGTGCCGACTACTTTGTCGCGCTGGCGGCATTCCGGCGCTGGCTGCTGGCGGGGGGCGTGCTGGGCCTGGGTTGCATCGTCCTTCTGACGTCGGGATTGGCGCGGCGGATCACGGGGCCCGTCGGGCGCTTGACCGAGGCGGCCGAGCGCATCGGCCGGGGCGATCTCGCGGCCAGTGTCGCGGTCGAAACGCGCGACGAGGTGGGGCTACTGGCGGCGCGTCTCGACGAAATGCGGGCGGCCCTGCGCGCACGCGACGAGCGGCTGCAAATGATGCTTGCTGGCATAGCCCACGAGGTCAGAAACCCCCTGGGGGGACTGGAACTGTACGCCGGGCTGCTGCGCGAGGCACTGGTCGGCAACCCCGACCGACTGGCGGAAGTGGCGCGCATCGAACGCGAGATTGGCCACCTGAACGCTGTGGTGAACGAGTTTCTCGACTACGCCCGCCGTCCTGCAATCGAGGCAACGGTGTTGTCGCTGCTGCCCCTACTGACCGAGGTCGCCGAGGTCAGCGCGGGCGCAGGTGTGCGAGTCGAGGTGGACGGCGACCTTCAGGTCATGGGTGACCGCACGCAGCTTCGGCGCGCGTTCATGAACCTGGCCCGCAACGCCGCCACCGCCGCTGGTCCGACGGGAAAGGTGGTATTGGCAGCGCGGCGGGTGCAGGGGGCTGTCGAATGTGAAGTGCGCGACAATGGTGCAGGCGTGTCCGACGATCTCAAGGCGAAGATTTTCGCCCCGTTCTTCACCACGCGGGAAAAAGGCACGGGCCTGGGCCTGGCGTTCGCGCGCGACATCGTCCGGGACCATGGGGGCGATCTGGCTGTGGATCGGGCGGCCGAGGGTGGGGCGCGTTTCTGGTTCCGCCTGCCGGCTGGTGGTTGACGTCCGGCGGGCTTGCGATCCCGTTGGGTCCCGGCCGTCTGGGTTATGCTGTTGGGCCTGATGGCGAAGATCCTGGTCGTCGATGACAACGAAACCATGCGTGATGGAATGGCGGCGACCATCCGGCGCATGGGGCACGAGGTGGTCACGGCAGGGACGGGGGCGACGGCCCTGGACATCCTAAGCAAGACCGCGGTCGATTTCGTCATCACGGATCTGAAAATGGAAGGCGTCGGCGGTCTCGACGTCGTCAGGGGCGTGCGGCAGGCGGATCCCAGTTGCCCCGTTCTGATCGTGACGGCGTTCGGCACCGTCGAGACGGCGGTCGAGGCGATGCGGCTTGGGGCGATGGATTTTTTGCAGAAGCCCTTTGCTCCAGAGGTGTTGCGCCTGAAGGTCGAGCGCGCGCTGGACATGCGGGCCGAAAAGGTGGCCCGCGCGCGCGCCGAGGCCGAGGTCGAGGTTCTGCGCGCGGACGCCGCCGCACCCTATGTGTTCGACGAAATGGTCGGGCATTCGCCGCTGATGCGGGCTGTGTTTCAGTGCATCGAGAAGGTGGCGCCACCGGATATTGCCGTGTTGATCCAGGGCGAATCGGGCACCGGTAAGGAACTGGTGGCGCGCGCCATCCACACGCGTTCGCGCCGCGCGGGAAAGGCGTTCGTGAAGGTCAACTGTGGCGCCCTGGCCGAGACGCTGCTCGAATCCGAGCTGTTCGGTCACGAGAAGGGCGCGTTTACGGGGGCCATCAAGCGCAAGCTCGGGCGTTTCGAATTGGCGGACGGCGGCACGTTATTCCTGGATGAGGTGGGGGACATGACGCCGGGCCTGCAACTGAAGTTGTTGCGGGTGCTGCAAGAGAAAGAATTCGAACGCGTCGGTGGCGAGCAGACGGTGCGAGTGGACGTCCGGGTCGTCTCGGCCACGCACCGGGATCTCACGAAGGAGGTCGCCGAGGGTCGCTTTCGCGAGGATTTGTTCTACCGGCTGCACGTCGTGCCTTGCCATGTCCCCCCCCTTCGCGAGCGGCGCGAAGACATTCCCTATCTGGTCGCGCATTTCATCAAGAAGCTGGGCCCGCGCATCAACCCGGCCGTGCGTGGCATAGACGACGTCGCGCTTGGGCGGCTGTCCGCACATTCGTGGCCGGGCAATGTACGCGAGCTGGAGAACGCAATCGAGCAAGCGCTGGTTTTTGCCACCGGGCAGAACCTCGACGTGGCGGCATTGCCGGCGTTTCTGCGTGAGGGATCGAGCGCAAACGCACTGTCGGTGCCGCCGGGCGAGATGTCGCTGCCCGATGTTCTGGAAGATCTGGAACGGCAACTGATCCAGCGCGCCTACGACAAGACGGGCGGCGTGAAGACCGAAACAGCGCGCCTGCTGGGGATCAAGACCAGTGCGCTTTATTACAAGCTGGAGAAATATGGCATCGGCGTTATTGCCAGCCGCACCGCCGGGGGCGAAGAGCCGCCACAGCAGTGACGACGTCTCTTTATACCGATCCCCTGTTCCTGCGGCACGAGCCCGGCAGGGGGCACCCGGAATCGCCGACACGGCTGCGGGTTATCCTGGACGATCTCGAGGCGCGACCCGTCCCGGGGACGCAGTGGCAGCGGTCGCGGCCGGCCAGCGACGCGCAGATCGAGGCCGTGCACACCCCCGCGTACCACGCCAGGTTGCGCGCCATGGCGGGCCGGACGGCGCAACTGGATCCCGATACGGCCCTGTCGCCCGACAGCTACCAGGCGGCTGTTCTGGCCGCGGGTGCGGCCGTGGCGGCGGTCGAGGCCGTGTGGGCCGGGCGTGCCCGCAATGCGTTTGCGCTGGTACGTCCGCCCGGCCACCACGCCGAGCGTTCGGAGGCGATGGGATTCTGCCTGCTCAACAACGCCGCGATCGCCGCCGAATCGGCCCGTGTGCTGGGGGCCCGGCGTGTGATGGTGCTTGACTGGGATGTCCACCACGGCAACGGCAAGCAGCACATCTTCGAGCATCGCCCCGACGTCCTGTATCTGTCGGCGCACCAGTTTCCGTTCTATCCGGGCACCGGCGCGCCCGATGAGGTGGGGCGGGGCGGGGGTGTCGGGTTCACCGTCAACTGCGCCCTGCCGTCCGGGCAGGACGACGCCGACTACGGCGCGGTCTTTGCCGATTTGTTCTTGCCCGTCGCCCGGCAGTTCCGGCCTGATCTGATCCTCGTGTCCGCCGGATTCGACGCCCACGAGGCCGATCCCCTGGCCTCGATGCGCGTGACCGACGGCGGTTTCGCCGCGATGGCGCACGCATTGCGCGCGCTGGCAGACGAATTGTGCGGCGGGAAGTTGGTCTTGCTGCTGGAGGGCGGTTACGACCTGCGGGCGTTGCCTGCTTCGGTGCGTGCCTGTGTCGAGGTGTTGACGGGCAAGGCGGCCGCCTTCCCGACGGGCGCGCGGCGATCACGGGATGCCATCGTGGCCAGCCAGCGGGCCCTGTCGCCCTTCTGGCGTTTCCCGTGACGTCGCGGATCGCTGGGCTGTGGCCGGGGGCGTCCGGCCCGGCCACAACGTCGTTTGGACGGCGTCTACTGGCATCGGGAGCGCAAGTCGACGACAATACCGATCCCCTGTATTCGCAGCGCTGAGCCCGCCCCGTGAGCCCCCAGGATCGTCCGCGCCTGAAGAAGAAGCTAATTGAGCTGCGCGCCGACATTTTGCGCGAGGGCGATATCGAGATCGAGCCTGTGCGCAAGGACGCAACCGAGGTGGGTGGCGACGAGGACGAGCAGCCCCTGACGGAAATGTCCCAGGTGATTGCGTCGAAGCGCAACCAGTCGCGCGCTGGCGTGTTGAAGCGCGTGCAGGCGGCCTTGCGGCGTATCGACGACGAGCCTGAGATGTTCGGGCTGTGTGCGGAATGCGAAGAGCCCATCGGCAAGCGCCTGGACCTTCTTCCTTACGTCGAGCTGTGCGTCGAGTGCCAGGGGACGAAAGACGGCGCCGCGAAGCCGGGCCGCCGTCGCCATCTTACCGACTTCAAGTAAGACGCCGCGCGCCTGCGCCGGTGGCCACGAAGGACAGCAAGCTGCCGACCTACGGTTCGTGCCCGGCGCCCTGACACCCGGGCCTTTTGTCGCCGCCGGGTGCCCCCCCTTGGCGTTCGCGGCCCCGTCGGGGTAGGAGTCTCGTGCGCATGCGCAAGGCTTCACTTGGGACCCTGTTCCTCACGGTGTTTCTCGACCTGCTCGGGTTCGGGCTGGTCGTGCCGTTTCTTCCCGGGGTGGCCCGCAACTTCGGGGCCAGCAATTTCACGGCTGCGGCGCTGGGCGCGTCCTATTCGCTGATGCAGTTCGTGTTCATCCCCCTTTGGGCGCGCCTGTCCGATCGGGTCGGGCGCCGGCCGGTGCTGTTGTGGAGCATCGCCGCCTCCGTCGCGGGCATGCTGATGCTGGGCTTCGCCAACAGCGTCGCGGCCCTGTTCGCGGCCCGCATGTTCAGTGGCATGGCCACCGCGAACATCGCTGTCGCGCAAGCGTATATCGCCGACATTACGACGCCCGATCGGCGCGCGCGCGGTATGGGCATGATCGGCATGGGCTTCGGCCTCGGCTTCATGTTCGGCCCCTTCATTGGTGGCGAGCTGGGGCATTTCGAGGTGCTGGGCCGGCAGGGGACCCTGGCCGCTTTCACCGCCGCCGGTCTGTCGCTGGTGAATCTGCTGTTCGCCTATTTTTCGCTGCCCGAATCGCTGCCGCCCGAACTGCGCGGCAAGGGATCCCCGCGCAAGATGCTGTTCGACACCGAGGCCTTTCGCGGCGCCGCGCGCCTGCCCGGGGTCATGGTCGCCGTGCTTCTTAGCTTTCTGGTGATCTTCTGGTTCGCCGGCATGGAACAGACCTTCCGCCTGTTCACGACCGACGAATTCCACATGAGCGTCGCCGGGACGGGCCGCGTTTTCGGCTTTGTCGGGATCGTCGCGGTCATCGTACAAGGGGGCCTCATCCACGCCCTTAGCCGGCGCTTTGGCGAGGTGAACCTGATCCGTGCCGGCTGCCTGTGCCTGGCCCTGGGCTTCGCCGTCGTCGCATTGAGCCCGGGCATGGGCGCCCTGGCGATGCTGGCGCTGTTCGCAGCGTCGGGTACCATCGCGGTCGGCAGCGGGCTGCACAACCCCAGCGTGTCCAGCTACATCTCGCGCCAGGCGGGTCCCGCAGCGCAGGGGCTGACCCTCGGCGTCTTGCAGTCAACGGGCGCGCTGGCGCGGGTGCTGGGGCCCTTGCTGGGTGGGCTGGCCTACCAGTTCGTCGGTGCGCGCGCGCCGTATTATCTGGGCGCAGCCGGCTTCGTGGTGGCGGCGATCATCTCGCTGCGATTGGCCCCGCTTGTGACCGCCCCGCGCGCCGCCTGACGGGTTCTACGCCCGTGCTTCTCGCACGATTTCAAGGTAGCGCCGGGCTCGATCGCCGATGACGTGGCCGCGGCCTTCGTGCAAGGCAGCGATGTCGACCAGATCGCCCCCGACGCCCAGTGCCGAGGCACCGGCAGCAATGAACGCCGCGGCGGTGTCCAGTGACACGCCACCGGTGGGGATCAGCTCAATCTGGGGCAGGGGGGCCCGCAGCGCCTTGAGGTAGGGCGCGCCGCCAAGTGCGCTGCACGGGAAGACTTTGATCATGTCGGCACCCGCGCGCCACGCCCCGAGGATCTCCGTCGGAGTCAGGGCGCCCGGGAACACGGCCAGACCCGCCTCGCGACAAAAGGCGATGCAGCCCATATCCACGGCCGGACTGATGATGAACGAGGCCCCGGCCTTCAAGCAACTTTCAGCGGCGGCCGCATCCAGCACCGTCCCGGCGCCCACCAGCATGTCGTTGCCGAAGCGCCGCACGAGTTCCGCAATGACGTCCAGGGCGCCCGGTACGGTCAGGGGAATCTCGACGTTGGTCAGCGCCGCCCCGCGCAGGATCTCGGCCAATCCCAATGCGTCCTTGGCCGTCGGTGTGCGCAGGATCGGGATCAGCCCGACCTGACGAATCTGCGCAAGGACGCTTTTCTTTTCCATCCGGCCCCCAGGCGTCAGCGCGAAACGCGCGCGCCGCCACCCTTCATGACCTTCAGCACCTCGTCGAGCGTGGCCATGCTGGTGTCACCGGGCGTCGTCATCGCGAGGGCGCCGTGGGCCGCGCCGCATTCGACCGCCCACTGCGGATCTCGACCGCTGAGAAAGCCATAGATCAGGCCCGACGCAAACGAATCGCCGCCACCGACGCGGTCCAGAATCTGCAATGCCTCGCGCGTCTTGGCCACGAAGAACTGATCACCGACGGCGCAGACGGCCCCCCAGTCGTTGAAGGTCGCGCTGGTGGCGTTGCGCAGGGTTGTCGCCACGACCTGAAAGTTCGGGTAGCGCTTGCGGACGATCTCGATCATCGTCCGGAAGTTCTGCGGGTCGAGCGACGAGAAGTGTTCGTCCATGCCCTGGACATCGAAGCCCAGTGCCGCAGTGAAGTCTTCTTCATTGCCGATCATCACGTCGACAAATTGCGCCAGTTCCTGGTTCACCTCGCGCGCCTTCTGCTGCCCGCCGATGCCCTTCCACAGGGATTCGCGGTAGTTCAGGTCGTAGGACACGATGACGCCGTTGCGCTTGGCGGCCGCCATCGCTTCACGCGCGACCAGCGGGGTGGTGTCGGACAGTGCGGCGAAGATGCCGCCCGTGTGCAGCCAGCGCGCGCCGTCCTTGGCGAAGATCTGATCCCAATCGATGTCGCCGGGTTTGAGCTGCGCGGTGGCGGTGTGGCCGCGATCCGAGCACCCGACGGCGCCGCGCACGCCAAAGCCGCGTTCGGTGAAGTTCAGCCCGTTGCGAACGCTGCGCCCGACGCCGTCGTATTTGACCCATTTGATGTAGGACTGATCGACGCCGCCCTGGTAGATCAAATCCTGCACCAGGCGCCCGACCGGGTTGTCGGCAAATGCCGTTACCACGGCCGTCGACAGTCCGAAACAGCGCTTCAGCCCGCGCGCGACGTTGTACTCGCCACCGCCTTCCCAGGCCTGGAAGGTGCGCGAATGCGCGATGCGGCCGTCCCCGGGATCAAGCCGCAACATGACCTCGCCCAGGGCGACCAGATCCCACCGGCACTTGTCTTTCGATTTGATGGTGAATTGCGACATGAGGCGTTCCTTTGCGCCGCCACAATACCCGCTTGCCCCCGCGCGCGGGAGCGGAAAAACCGGAGAGCTTCGGCGGTTTGCTACTTGGCGCCCGACGGGCGGATCTTCACATCGTTGGCCGCTTCCGGGACGATCTTGCCGTCCTCGGTGGGCCGGAAGCGAATCTCGGTCTTGACCTCGACGACCATCTTGGTCAGGGCTTTTTGAAGTTCGTTCGACAGGTCCAGGCGCTCCAGCCAGCTACGGATTTCCCCCGTGGCCACTCGCATGATGTCTTCCTTCGAACGGGACGCAGCCTCGAAACCGGCGGACACTGCGCGTCGAACGCGATCAGACAGGCCGCCCACGTCTGGGCCCCGGCCAGGTTCAGTGTCGGGCGCCCCGGGCGCGTCCCGATCGGCAGCGTCGTCAGCCATGCCCCAACACTAGCAGAAGAGGATATGATTTGCCGATGCCGGCCGTGCCCGAGAAGACCGAAGAGCTGAAGCTGGCGGATCTGTCGCCCGCAAGGCCGCCGCCCCTGCCACGTACCGCCAGCGCGTCGATGCCCGCGCTGCCCACGCCCGTTCCCGCGCCGCTTGCGGCGCCGCGCCCGGTGCCCGCGACCGCCGGCCGGTTGCCGCGCAAATCCTATCGCCGCCTGTTCAAAGCCTATCTCGTGACCACGCAAATTGTCGCCTCGTATATGTGGCTGGCATTTCAGCGCCGCATTCGGTCGGACGAGACCATGCAGCGCCTGACGCAAGAGGCGCACCGTCGCAACGCCCGTCGTGTCGAGGCCGCCGTGGTGACGCTGCAAGGCCTGTTCATCAAGGTCGGCCAGCTCATCAGCATCATGGCGAACTTTCTGCCCGAGGCATTTCGTCAAGAGCTTCAAAGTCTTCAAGACAACGTTCCGCCGCGTCCGTACCTCGACATCGAGGCCCGCTTGCGCGAGGAATTCGGCGGCCGGTCACCGCGTGAGGTTTTCGCCGAATTCGACGAGGCGCCGGTTGCGTCCGCGTCGATCGGCCAGGTGCATATGGCACGCCTGCACAACGGCGAGCGTGTGGCGGTCAAGGTTCAGTACCCGGACATCGAGGAGATTGTCCGCACCGACCTGCGCGCCTTGCGCCGCATTTTCGGTGTGCTGCGCCTGTTCATGCCCGACTGGGGTTTCGATACGATCTACCGCGAGATCCGCGAGATGGTGCTGACCGAGCTTGATTACCGCAAGGAGGCCGAGGCGATCGTTCGCATCGCGGGCAATTTCAAGGGCCGCCCGAACGTCTTGTTTCCGCGCGTGATAACCGAGCACTCGACGGCGCGCGTTCTTACCACCGAATGGATGACCGGCACGAAGGTCGCCGATCTGGACAGGCTGGCGGCGCTTGGGATCGATCGTCAGCAGGCGGCGCGCTTGTGCGTCGAAAGTTACTGCCAGCAGATCTTCATCGACGGCATTTATCACGCCGATCCGCACCCCGGGAACCTGCTGCTGCGCCCGGCGGCCGCGGGGGCCACGTCACCGTCGGTGGTGTTTCTCGACTTTGGCGCGACCGGGCAGGTCTCGGAAGGCATGCGCAAGGGCCTCGTGTCGTTTCTGCAAGGCGCGATGACCCGGGATTCCGCCCGAATCGTGTCCGCCATGAAGGAGATGGGTTTCATTTCCCGGCGGGCAAATCCCGAGGTCTTCGATCGCGTCGTCGAGTATTTCCATGACAAATTTCGTTCGCAGATTCGCGTCGAGGGTTTCTCACTGAAGGACATCCGGTTCGAGCCCGAGAGCAAGCTGGCAAGCCTTCTTGACCTGCGCGCGTTGAACGTGTCGCTGGGTGATCTGCGCGATGCTTTTCACGTGCCGAAGGAATGGATTCTGCTGGAACGCACGCTGTTGCTGCTGCTGGGCGTTTGCACGACGCTGGACGCCGAGATGAATCCGGCCGGGGTCATCCAGCCCTATGTCGAAAAGTTTCTGCTGGGCGAAAAGAAGGAATGGTCAGAGGCGGTCGTCGAGGCTTCGCGCGATGCCGCGCTGACCGCGCTGGCGCTGCCAGGGGAGATCGGGCGCTTCGTCACCCTGGCCGGCCGCGGTGATCTCGAGGTCCGCGTGCGCCAGTTGGACGGTGACGTTCGCCTGATCTATGCGCTTGGCCACCAATTGCTGTGGGGATTTCTCGGGGCGACCTCGGTGGTACTGGCGGTTGTGTTCGACGGGCGCGGGCAGGACAGACCACGGATGATGGCAAGTCTGGCCGCGACAATGTTCGGTCTGCTGATGGGCCTGTCCGTGTTGGGCGGGCGGCGGTATCTGCGACGCCGCCGATAGGCGAATTTATTGATCATGTCTGACATGTAGGATAAAGTGCCGAATTGTGATGAACCAAGTCGTACCCGTTATCGGCAGTTCGTTCATGGGTCTCGTGGCGCTCGCCCTCTTTTGCGCGACGCTGCGCATTGGTCGGCCCAATGGTGCGACAAGTACTACAAAGTACTAGCTTTTTTCGCCTTGCACCGCCCGACACCGGCGCCTAAACTGCGAGCCGCGATGAGCGCGGCTGCAAGGCTGAATGACGTTGGAAAACCCTGACAGCACGGTCAGTGCCTGGCCGCCTGCCCAGCCGGCCCCGACCACGCCGGCCCCGCGGCCGGGTCAGCACGACCACTTCAGCCTCGGCGATCTGGCCGCCATCCGGAACCTGCTGCGCGGCGGTTCGGTCATCGACTGGCACCGCCTGTACCTCAGCGACCGGGCCGAGGTCGATCGCTTCTTGAGGGTCAACGAATTCGATCCGGAGACGCCCGAGGATCTGGACCGCCTGGATGATCTGCGCGAGCAGGCGGTCGAGTATCTCGAACGACACCTGGCCTTCCGCATTCCCCAGGAGGTGGCCGAGGACATCCCGGCGCGCGATCTGTTGCTGGTGGCGTCGCAAAAGGGCAAGCGCCGGACCCACGCGTGCATCGTGCTTAAGGTCATGCACGTCCTTCACCACCTGGCTGGGCGTGAATTGCTGACGCGGCTGCCGGTTAGCGCCGATCAGATCTTCCACCTGGTCGAGGAGAAGGTTCTTCGCACCATCGAAGAGATGAAAAGCGTCGGCTGCTCGGTTGTCGAGTTCGAATGGAGTCGCAAACCGGCGGACAGCCTGATCACGAAGCTGCTGGCAAAAAAAGAGAACATCGCCGCGGACGTCTACGATCGGCTGCGCTTTCGTACGATCACGCAGTCCGAGGACGAGCTGATTTTCGTCTTGCGCGAAATGACCGGGCGCCTGATTCCTTTCAATTACGTCATTCCCGGCCAGTCTGTGAACGACATCATCAAGCTGCGATCGGTCATCGAGGGCTCACCTGCGCTGAGGAGATTTCTGCCCGAGCTTCTGGATCTGTCGCAGGTGGCGGCCGACAAGCGCCCGACGGTGCAGAACGAATTTTCGGGACCGAGCTACCGCGTGATCAATTTCGTGGCCGACCTGCCCGTGCGCATCGACAAGTTTCTGGGTCGGGCGCCCGGGGATCCGCTGTTCGCCGAGCGTGGCGCCGTCGTGTTCGTCCTGGCCGAGTTCCAAATCATCGACGCGCGGACGGCGCGCGAGAACGAGGCCGGCGAGAACAGTCACGATCGCTACAAGGAAAGGCAATTCAACCGCGTCCGTGCCCGTCTGATGCACGGCATGAAGGACGACTCCGAGGGGTAAGAGGCGCGCTAGCGATTGCCCGCCCCTTCTGTTACGTTTCCGGCGCGTATGCTACAGCCACCTACAGCCGTGCTCGGGCTGGCCCCCAGGCTGGGTGAGTTTCCGCGGCCGTTTGGCAGCCTAGTCCTTCTGAAGGCGCTGTCGCGCGACGATCGGGCGGAGGTCTACGTCGCGCTTCGACCGGACGGGGTGGATCGCCTGTGCGTGGTCAGTGTCCTTGGGCCGGCGTTGACGGCCAGCCCCCTGGTCATCGACGCCCTGCGGATGCAGGCAGCGTGGCTGGTTGGTCGCGTTCACGGGAATCTGGTGCAGATCTACGACGTCGGTGAAAGCGGCGGCCGGCTGTACTTCGTCAGCGAGCTGGTCGAAGGCATCGATCTGGGAGGTCTGCTGGCGGCGAGACAACCCAAGGGACTGCCGGCGGCCGTGGCCGTCTACATGGGCCTCGAGCTGGTCGATGCGCTTGCGTATCTGCGCAACACCGAGGAAAGGGTCACCGGGGTGACGACCTCGTTTCTGGGCCTGGCGGCCTCGTCGGTGATGGTCTCGCGCGAGGGCAGCGTCAAGCTGTTGCACGAAGGATCCTGTCTGGCGCCGTCGCCGGGCGCGCTGGTGGACAGGGACATCGCGCGCGCGTCCTTGATTGCCCCGGAAAATGCCTGGGGCGGGTCGTCGGTACCCGGGGATGTGTATCTGGTCGGCGCCCTGTTGTGGCAGATGCTGACAGGCAGGCCGGTTGGGGGCGGCGGCAGCGGGGCCAGGCACATCGAGTTGTTGAAGGCCGGCCTGTTCCTGCCGCAACAGCTGTCGGGCGTGGGCGGATCGGTGCAAGAAGTTCCCGAGGTACTGGACGAGCTCGTCTTGTCGTGTCTGGCCGCGCGGTCGGCGGAACGTCCCGCCGATCTCGAGGCTGTGCGTTCGGGGCTGGTGGCGATCATGAAGGGTCTGGGCGGCGCGGGTCGGGCCAGCACACGCAGGCTGTTGGAAGAGGCGATGGGTCGCGACCTGGCCTTCCAGGCGGCGGAGTTAACCCGTCTGAGTGCGGTCGCCCAGGCGATGGTCGCAGCAGGCCCCCCACCCGAGCGGGCGGTCACATTGACCAGCTTCGAGGGTCGGCGCCGCGCACCGCTGTCGGCGACCAGCCAACTGGGCATCGGCAAGGTCATTCCCGGCACGCGCTACCGCGCGATCGAAAAACTGGGAGAGGGCGGCATGGGGGTCGTGTACGCCGCGGAACACGTCGACATAGAAAAGAAGGTCGCCCTGAAACTGCTGCACGCGGATCTCGTGCGCAACCCCGTGGTGCTGCGACAGTTTCGTCAGGAGGCGCGCGCGGCGTCGCGCATCGAGAACCCGTACATTTGCGACGTGACCGACTGGGGCGAGGTCACCGATGGGCGGGTGTTCTTCGTCATGGAATTCATCGACGGGCCGTCGCTGGGGCGCGTGCTGAAGGACAGTCGGCGGATGACGCCGGCGCGCGTGATTCCCATCGTGCGGCAGGTGGCGAAGGCACTGGCGTCGGCCCACGACAAGGGAATTGTCCACCTCGACATGAAGCCCGACAACGTCCTGCTGACGGAACGGAACGGGCTGGCGGACGCCGTGAAAGTCGTGGACTTCGGCATCGCGGGGCTTCTGGGACAGGGCGAAGGGCCGTCGAGGGTGATGGGCACGCCCGAGTACATGGCGCCCGAGCGGGCCACAGGACAGGGTTACGACCACCGCAGCGACATCTATTCGCTGGGCGTGATGGCGTACGAGATGCTGGTCGGTGAAGTGCCGTTTCAGGCCGACTCGGCGGTGGAAACGCTGGCGATGCACGCGCACGATCCGGTGGACACGATCAACGAGCGTCTGACCAGGCCGGTGCCAGCATCGATCGAAGCGGTCGTGATGAAGATGCTGGCCAAGGATCCAGCGCGGCGACCGCAGAGCATGGTCGAGCTGGAGGCGCTGCTGTGCGAAGCCCAGCTGGAGGCCCGCATCCGGACCCCCTGGGACGATTTGCCGGCGCCCGCGGTGGACGCCGAACGCGCGGCGCGCATCACGCGGCGAATGTCGGCGTCGGCGCGTCGCACGCGGAAGGTGGTGGGTGGCGCCGCGGCGGTGGCGTTCCTGGGTGTGCTGGCCGCCGTCTACTTCGCGGTGCGCACGCCACCCGGGTCAGCCGGGGCGCCCGCGTCGCCGTTGTCGGTGTCGAAGACCCATGCGCCTTGGCCGTCGAGCCCGGGCCCGGCCGCCCCGGCGCTTCAGGTTGCTCGCGCTGCGCCGCCGGCGTCGCCACCCGCGACCGAGGGGGTGACGGCGAAATCCGTGACCCATCGCAGGCGGACCAGCGTCGGTGATTCTGCTGACGGCGTCTTGGCTGGCGCCGACGTCGCCCGGGATCCGGCCAAGGCCCAACAGGCGGTCGCCAAGGGCATCGAGGCCTTGTCCGCCGGTCGCCTGGCGCAGGCGGCGAAAGGTTTTGCGGCGGCGATGGCCGCTGATCGGACGAATGCCGACGCGGTCGGCGGCATGGCCGAGGTGTCCTTCGAGGAGGCGCGATATTCCGAGGCCATGGACTTTGCGCGGCAGGCGACCCGGCTTGCCCCGCGGTCGGCCAAGCACCTGGTCATCCTCGGAGACGCCTACTTCAAGCTGGGCCGCTTCGACGAGGCTGTCCGCGCCTATGTGCGCGCCGAAACACTGGCGCCGGGGGATGCCACGATCAAGTCGCGCCGCGAACAGGCCAGCGCCCGACTCGCCAAACCCGAAAACTAGATCGGCAAAGCTTCGGCCGCGCGTCCCAGCGCCGCGAGATTGTCGTCGGACAGGATCTTTTCCTCGCGGAAGGCGATGCCCACGACCGCGCGCACCTGGCCCTGGCCGTCGTGGACAGGCAGGGCGACGGCGGCCTGCGCATCGACGGCGCGCGCGCCTGGACGCACCTGGCCGGTGGTGTCCGTTTTGATGTTGCAGGTGGAAATGAAGGCGTTTCTCTCGAACGCCAGGCCAGCCATCCCCTTGCCCCGGGGCACGCGGGCGACGATGGTCAGGACCGGCGGCGGGATGTTCAGCGACGCGATGAGTTCCAGATCATCTGCGGCGGACCGTCGGTGCACGGTCCCTGCGATGCCCTGGTTCGAGCGAATGAAAGTTTCGAGAAAGGCCTGGACGGGATCCTGAGCCGGCGTCGTCATGGCTGCGCAGCATAGTGCAAAGGCTGCCGTTTTTCAGGTCGGCGCGTGGCCTGTGGATCGTCCACAGGAACGCCGTCGCGGTAGCAGACGGTGTTGGCCAGCGTGGCCGGAACGCGCGGCCCCGGCGTGAGGATGCCAACCAAGTTCAGGGGATCGCAGGCGGCGATGCGGACGAGATCGCCCGCGCCGGTCGACAGCGTGGATTGCCGGCGGGCGGCGCGCAGGCCATCGATGGCCTCGGGCAGCGCGAACTGTTCGCCCACGAATCCGGCCACCAGGCGCCCACCGCGCAGCTCGCCGCGCATTTCCAGACGGCGGTACACGCGCAAAAGTTCGCGCCAGGGCGGCAGGTGAGGCTCGCGCAGCAGCAGATCGCGAAATACCACGCCATAGCGGCGGACCAGCTGGCGGGCCACCAATTCGGTTCGTTCCTCGTCGGGTGGCGGGGCGTGGGCGGCCAGCAGCGACCAGCGGCCGGTGCCCGTGCGTGGGGCGGACTTCTTGCTCCAGCGCGAGTACCAACGATAGCGGGGCCCGCCGCCGCGGCGCGAGCTGTTGGGCAAAAGCGTGCGCAAACCGGAAAATCCGTCGCTGGTGATACGGCCGGCGGCGACCAGTTCCCACAACGCTTCTTCCACCTCGACGCGCATGCGGTGGACGCCGGCGACGATGTCTTCGACGAAGCTGGCGCCGCCTGTGCGCAGCAGGTCCAGCACATCGCGGGCCTTGGCGGACAGTTCCGTGTCGGCGAGATCCGCGCGGGCGGTCAACAACCATCGCAGGGCGCGGCGTTCGCACAGGCTGATGGCAGCGGCGCGCGACGGAACCGATGTGCCCTCGGGGCGCGCGTCGAACTTGCCCCAGGCCACCTCACCCGAAAAACACAAATCGTCCAGCCATCCGGCCTCGTACTCGCTCAGACGTGCCGGCAGGATGGTGCGCTCCCAGGCGCCGGCTGCGGCCTCGAAGCCCTGCAACTGGCCGATCACGGCGCGCAAGCCCTCCTTGCCATGAAGCTGCGTTCCCGGTGCCACGTGTTGCCAGACCAGCAAGAATCGGATGCAGTCGGCGGCGCTGACGGCCTCGATCTCCTTGCGTAGTCGGTCCACGGTGCGTCGGTGGATGCGGGCCAGCAAGCGGCGATCGCAGAACTCGGTGGTGTTTACGCCGGGCGTGAATTGACCACGCATGGCGGCCCCGGACAGCTCGACCAGCAGCAGGGCGGCCTCGGCGTCGGCGGGGGGAACCTGCAGCCAGGCCGCAAGCGACTCGGCCGTACTGGGACCGGCCAGGGCCAGACGGGCTCGCACCAGCTCGCCGAGTGCGCCTTCGCGATCGGTCCATCCGGGCGGGCGTCGGGGCGGCGGTTCGACAATCGGCGGATCGAAGACGCGGCTCGGCCAGACGATCTGCGCCAGTGACTTACGCTCGGCCGCGACCCAGAAGGCATTCGGGCCATCGACGAATCGGGCCGCGCGGTCGGCGGCGACCAGGGCGCTAAAATGCGCGGGCCACCCTTGGGCTCGGCCCTCGGCTTCCGGCAACGCGCCCAGATCCAGCAGCAGATCGTGCAGCTCGTCCGGGTTGCGCACCGCCGGCTGCGCTTCGTCGACAACGCTTCGGCAGGCATCGCTGTCCAGGCCCACGCCCAGACTGTCCATGACCTCGGCCGGCAGTCCGCGCCGGACCGACACCGCGCGGCTGCGCCGTTCCTCCAGGGGCGCGTCGTCGAGAAAGGCGTAGGGATTGACGTTCAAGATCTCGTGCGAGAAGGGCGACGGCTCGGGCGTCTCGCGACACAGGCGCCGGATGCGATGGGCCGCCAGATCGGCCAGCACGCGGCACAGACCGTCGGCGTCCATGGCCTCGGTCAGGCAATCGCGGACGGTTTCGTTGACCAAAGGGTGATCGGGCAGCTCGATCGCGCCGCCGCCATGGTTATCCTGGCAGGCCGTTTGCGCCGGAAAGACGGCGGCCAGCAGATCTTGCGCGCGCATGCGCTGGATGGCCGGCGGAACGCGCCGCCCGCCCCGGTGTCGCAGCAGGGTCAAGGATCGCGTGGCGTTCCAGCGCCAGCGGGTCTCGAACATCGGCGCCTGCAGGGCGGCCTGGGTCAGCAATTCGCGGACGTCCTTTTCGCGGACCATGTCGAAGATCGTCTCAAGGGGGAAGCTGTGCTGGGGACCCAGCGACAAGATGATGCCGTCGTCGCTGGCAGCCGCCTGCAACTCGAAATCGAAGCTGCGGCAGAAGCGTTTACGCAGCGCCATGCCCCAGGCGCGGTTGATGCGGCCGCCAAACGGCGCGTGGATGATGAGCTGCGTGCCGCCGGCCTCGTCAAAGAAGCGCTCGGCGATCACGCAGGTCTGCGACGGAACGCCGCCCAAAGCCGCCCGACCAGCGGCAACGTAATCGCGCACCAGCGTGGCGCCCGCCCGGTCGACGGCACATTCGGCCTGCAACCAGTCCAGCAGTGCTGTCGGATCTTTGGCATCCAGGCGCGCCGTGACTTCTTCGCGCAGGGTACCCACCTCGGCGGACAACTCGGGCGTGCGTGCGGGTCCCTCGCCCAGCCAGAAGGGAATCGTCGGTGCGGCGCCGGCGGCGTCCTCGACGCGCACGCGGCCGCTTTCCACGCGGCGAATGCGCCAGGACGCGTTGCCCAGGAGAATGACGTCGCCCGCCATGCTTTCGATGGCGAAGTCCTCGTCCAGCGTTCCGATGACGCTGCCTTCGGGTTCGAGGACCACGTCGTACAGGGCATTGTCGGGAATGGCGCCGCCCGAGGTCAGGGCCGCAAGTCGCGCGCCCCGCCGGCCCCGCAGCCGGCGATTGACACCGTCGCGGTGAAGCAGCGCCCCCGAGCGGCCGCGGCTGGTGGCGATCCCTTCGGACAAGACGTCGACCACGGCGTCGAACTGCGTGCGTTCGAGGCGGGCATAGGGCGCGGCCTGGCGGAACAACGCGAACAGCGCGTCCTCGTCCCATTCCTCGCAGGCGCAGGCCGCGACGATCTGTTGCGACAGGATATCCAGCGGGGCGTCGCGCAGGGCCACGCGGTCCAGATCGCCCCGGCGGGCCGCCCGGATAAGCGCCGCACATTCGACCAACTGATCGCGCGTCAGCGGAAACAGGCGCCCCTTGGGCGTGCCCCCGACGGTGTGGCCCGAGCGCCCGATGCGTTGCACCCCCGTTGCGATCGAGCGCGGCGAGCCGATGAGACAGACGAGATCCACTGCGCCCACGTCGATGCCCAGCTCAAGCGATGCCGTGGCGACGACCAGCTTCAGCTCGCCCCCTTTGAGGCGGCGTTCGGCCTCGAAGCGTCGAGCCCGCGACAGGCTACCGTGGTGGGCGGCGACGGCGTCCGTGCCCAGGCGTTCGCCCAGCTGGTGGGCCACCCGTTCGACCAGGCGGCGCGTGTTGACGAACACCAGCGTCGAACGGTGGGTGCGCGCCAGGGTCGCCAGCTGATCGTAGATTTCGCCCCACTGCTCGTTGGTGCAGACGGCGCCCAGTTCGTCGCGCAGGACCTCGACCTTCAGATCCAGATCGCGGCGCAGGCTGGCGTCGATGATTGTCGGCGCCGGCCGATCGGCCCCGACCAGCATGCGGCAGGCGACGTCGATCGGACGCACCGTCGCGGACAGACCCACGCGTTGCAACGGCTTGCCCGTCAGCACCGCGAGACGTTCAAGCGACAGGGCCAGGTGCGCGCCCCGCTTGTCGGGCGCGATGGCGTGGATCTCGTCGAGAATGACAGTCTCGACGTCGCGCAGGCCACGGCGCCCCGATTCCGAAGTCAGCAGGATGTACAGCGACTCGGGCGTGGTCACCAGGATGTGCGGCGGCTTCTTCACGGCCTCGCGCCGTTCCTTCATGGTGGTGTCACCCGTGCGCACGGCGGCGCGCAGGGGCAGACTTGTCAGGCCCTGTGCGGCGGCCGTGGCGTTGATGCCGGCCAGCGGCTCTTCCAGGTTGCGTCGGACGTCGTTGGACAACGCCTTGAGCGGCGAGATGTAAAGGACCGACGTCTTGTCCTCGAGGGTGCCGTCAAGTGCCCGGCGGGTCAGGCGGTCGAGCGACGCGAGAAAGGCGGCCAGCGTCTTGCCTGAGCCCGTCGGAGCGGTGACCAGGGCGTCGCGGCCGGCCGCGATGACGGGCCACGCCTGGGTCTGGACCGGGGTGGGCGCGGCGAAACGCCCGCGGAACCAGGCTTCGACCACCGGATGGAACATTTGTTCAGTCTAGCTGCTTTTTGCCCCCTCGGGGATTTCCGGCGTCTCCGAGATCTGGAAGAAGCGCAGTAGCAGCGCGTGCAAGGCATAGATGACCGGTGTCAGCGCCAGCGCGATGACGACCTTGGTCAGATACGAGTTCACGACGATGCCGAAGATGAAGGTCGTGCCTTTCTTGCCCGCGAACAGCACGAAGTTCACGACCATCGTGTCGACGGCCTGACTGACCACCGTCGAACCCGTCGCGCGCAGCCACAGCAGGCGGTGGCGCGTGATGCGCCGGAGGGCACCGAAGATGGCGATGTCGATGAATTGCCCCACCACGTAGGCGGTCAGCGAGGCGGCGTACAGGCGCCCCGACCAGCCGAACATGCCGCGGAACTGATCGCCGGTCAGCAGGGATTCTGGGCTTGTGGGCAGGGCGAGGGCGACGTTGATGACGATGAAGGCGAACACCGCCGTGCCGAGACCCACGAAGGTGATTCGGCGCGCGCCCTCGGCGCCATAAAATTCGTTGACGACGTCGGTGAGAACAAAGGTCAACGGGAAGGCCAGCATGCCGACCGACAGGTCGAAGTGGCCAAGCCGAAAGACCTTCGCGCCGATCAGGTCCGACGTGATCAGCGCAGCCACGAACAGGCCGCACAGCCACAGATACAGATACTGTTTTCTATCACCCATGGAAATGTCGCCCTGTTTTAGAACGGAAACGAACTGACCATGTAGTAGTCCGTCACGCCACCTTTGGAAAGGCCCCTGGCAAGGCCCAGGAACAGGGTGCTGTCGATGCGGTAGGCGATCTTGAAATCGAGGCGCAATTCGGCGCCCACGCCGTACAGGATGTCGCGCGGTCGCGGCGCGCCCACGCTGGCGTGACCAGCGTCGGTGAATACAGCCCCGTGCAAGCGCCGCGCGTACAGCGGGACGGTCTGAAAGCCGCGTTCGAATTGCAGCAGGGGTGTTCTGTATTCCATCGATGCAAGATGGAACTGGGTACCGACGATCGAATCCGCCGCGTACCCGCGCAGGTACTGGCAGCACTGCGGCCGGTTCAAGAAGAAGGCCTGTACCACGTCCTGTTCCGCAAATCCGCCCAGCCAGTAGCTTTGCGGATCGTTGCCGATGGAGATTCCGCCGGTGTAGCGCACCGCCAGGGCGGCACGCCGGGCCCACGGGGGCGTCAGATATTCCGTCCAGCCCCAGGTGACGCTGGTCGAGCGCAAGGGGCCAGCGAGGCGCGGGGCCGCATGTTCGATCGTGAGGTCCAGTGATCGTCCTTGCTGGCCGCTGATCGACGTCGTCCATGTTCGGACGTTGCTGAAGGTCCACGACAGATACAGCGACGACATCGATCCAGCTTCCGGTGGCCGCGTGATTCCCAGTGCCGGGTTGGCGACGGGGGGCGCGTCCGCCGGCCCGAAATGGTGCCAGTTGCCACCCAGCGACAGCGACGATCGCGCGTCGGCCGTGCGCCAAACGGGCAGCGACACATTGCTGCCCAGGCTGAAGGTGTGTTGGCGAAAGGTGTGGTCCTGGCCGTCGATGACGAGGCCACTTGCCAGTGAGGCGCCGCGGGCCGCCGTCAGGCCAAGGGCGGGGAAAAATCCCAAATACGTATAGTCGAGGCGCACCGACGCATCGCCCGAGCGCGCGGGCACGTCCACACCCAGCGCCATTTGGTGGTTGCCGACGGGATCATCGACGGTGGTGGTAAGGCCCAGACCGGGGCCAAGGCCCAGCGGGTTGGAGGCCGCGCTGATATCCCACGCGCGCGGGTACAGGTACTTCCAGGGCTGGTAGTTCGTGGTGCTCTCGATGAAGTTCGGCAGTGTTGCGGGGGGCGCCGCATCCGCGCGTGCCGACAGAACGGGCGGCGCCAGTCGCCAGGATTCTGGCTTGAAATCCATCGCGTGCAGATCGAAGCCTCGCATCGAGAAGTCGACGAATACCAGCGTCTTACCGTCGGGCGACACGATGGGCTGGAAGGCACCGCCAAGGACGTTCGTCACTTCGAAAAGATTCGCAGTCGCCAGCTCGTACGCGTAGATGTTGTAGATACCGCTGCGATCCGACGACAGGACGATGAAGCGACCGTCGGGCGAGAATTGCGGATCGGTGTCGATGGCCCGGTCGATCCACAGTGCGTGATCGCTGCCGTCGCGCAGATCGTAAAGGTGAATGTCGCGGTAGCCGCCGGGCTTCCAGCGCGAATAGACGATGTGTCGGCCGTTTGGCGACCAGGACGGCGTATAGCTGATGTCGGCGCCTTCCGTCGGGCCAAGGACGGTGGGTGTTCCGCCGGCGACGGGCAAGATCACCAGATCGACCGCGCCGGGGCGGCTGCGCGTGCAGGCGATTCGGCTGCCGTCCGGGGACACGGCGGGCTCGTGAAGCCGTAGGCCGTTGGTAAGGGCGCGGATGTTTCCGGAATCTAGATCTAGACGGAACAGATCATCCCAGTCGGCGTAGGCGGCGCCCGCGATTCGCCGGGACAGACGGACAAAGTTGACCCGCTGGAAGACAAGCGAACGGCCGTCCGGCGCAGGCGAGGCCGGCCCCGCACCGTTGATTTCGGTGACGACTTGTCGTCGGCCCGTGGTGGCGTCCAGGGCCACGTAGGCGGGCCGCCGGTCACTGGCCGTGCGTTGATACAAGATCGTATGTCCGTCGGGCAGGAACCGCGGTGCCAGGCCACCCGCGCTGCCTTCCCCGTCGAAGGTCAGTTGCCGCGTCGCCGTCACGCCCGTCCGGCGCAGCTCGTCGGCCTGGATTTCATAGCGCCGCCGAAGGGCCGCGCGCCAGTCGTCCCACAGCTCGTCATAGCCCTGCCCGAGACTTTCGCGCGCCGTGCGCCCGAGGGAAAAGGGAATCAGCCGGCTGCCGTATCGCTGCGAGATCTCGGCCAGCTTGTCGGGGCCAAAACGATCCGACAGGTACTGCAGAAAAGAAGCGCCGTATAGATAAGGAATCGCGCCGAAGGGATAGACCAGGGGATCGTTGGATGCCTCGTCGAGCGCCAGCAATCCCCCGTGTAGGGTGGCCATGCGAAGGAACATGTCGCCCAAGGAATTGCGCGTGCGCCCGCCCGTCGTCTGCGCCGATTCCTCCAGCATGGCCAGACCCTCGACGAACCAGGTCGGCTGCACGTGGTTGGGCGCATAAATCTTCCCGGACAGAAAATTCAGCAGCCGCGGCAGACCCAGCGTGACGTCCAGGTGGACCACGTGGGTCAACTCGTGCGTGATGACCAGGGTCAGCCAGTCGTCGAAATCATTCAGTGTGGACAGGGATTCGGGTGGCGCAGCGAAGGCAAAGATGAAATTTCGCGGCCGCGCCCCCGCGAAGCCATTCGCGCGATCGGTGTTGTCGGACAGGGTGATGTCGATGCGGCCGCTCGGCATCCACTTCAGCGCACCCGTCAGTCTTTCGAACGCGGCCTCGGCCAGCGGGGCCAGGCGCAGCGCCAGTGCGATTTCCTGGTCGTAGGCGTGGATGCGAAAATGTGTGGTCTGCAGGGTCCGCCAGCCGGGACCTGCGCCGCCAGCCGGGGGCACGGCCGCCCCGATCAGCAACAAGATCAGGGTCGCAACCGTGGCGCGCATCCCTGCGACGCTGCCGGGACCGCTAGCGCACGCTATCGAGGCACAAGGCCGCCTCGGCCTCGCCCCAGTTGCGCTTATTGATGAAGTAATGCCGGATCTTGCCCTCGCTGTCGATGAGGAAGCTCTCGGGATACTTCTCGGTGCCGTAGCGTTTGGGGACGACACCCTCCTTGTCGAGCAGCACCGAGATGGCCGTTCCCCGCGCCCCGAAATGGTTCTTGATGGCCTGCCATTCCTTGTCGACGCTCACGGCCAGAACCACCGCGCGACCCTCGACCCGCTGGGCAAGATCTTCCATCGATGGCATCTCCTCGACGCACGGCGGGCACCAGGTCGCCCAGAAGTTCAGCAGCACGGGGCGACCGCGCAGGCTGCGCAGCGACCACATCTTGCCGCTGGCGTCTGGCAGCTCGAAGTCGGGCGGGTCCTTGGCCTGCAAGAGGGCAGGCAGGGGATCGGGGTTCAGCGCCGCACAGGCATTGTCACGCGCCGCCCGGGCGTTGTGCCCGGCCGCGGCGAGGAACTTCGTCGCGACCAGACCCATGGACATCGCCACGAGGCCGAGGCCGATCAGTTGCCGGCCTCTCATCCTCGCACGGCGTTCATGGTGGACTAGTGCCTCACGTCAGAAGATCGGGCAGTGATCGGAAGCCAAGCCGGCGGTCCGGCA
>JANXXE010000160.1 GCA_025350815.1 Myxococcales bacterium
CGTCGATGCGGACGCGGAGACAAACTACGGCTTCGCGATGCCCAATCCCGTCGGCGCGGGTCTCCCCAACCCCGCGTCCTACACGCAGAATTTCGGAACCAACACGGTGACCGACAACGTGACCGGCCTGACATGGGAGGGCGCCGTGGAGCCCAAGACCGTGTACACCCAGCCGCAAGCACGGAGGCGCTGCAACGAAAAGAATGGTGGTTGGCGCCTGCCGACCCGGGTGGAGCTGGTTTCGCTGGTGGACTTCACCAGGCCGAAGCCGGGTCCAACCATCAATGCGATCTTCCGGGATACGCCCGGGGAGAGATTTTGGACTTCGTCGCTCGCCGCTTTCAGCGAAACCGCAGCGTGGTATGTCGGCTTCGACCTCGGCGCCACCCACCAGGTATTGACAAGCGATGCATACAAGGTCCGTTGCGTCCTTGGCGCGCCTTCCCGCTGTCCGACCCGTTTTCAGATCCAGGCTGGCGAGCTGGTTCGCGACCGCACCACCGGATTGGTCTGGCAGCGCCCCATCGCCGTCCAGCAAAAAGTCTGGAGCGAAGCCATGAAATACTGCCCCACCCTCGGCACCGGCTGGAGACTGCCAAGTCTCAACGAACTACAGACCCTGGTGGACGAGGACAAAGAGACCCCAGCCATAGATGGAGACGCGTTCCCGAACACGCCGCCCAAGGATTACTTTTGGACATCCTCCCCGCAGGCCGGTCATGCGGACTTCGCGTGGTATGTCACCTTCTTTCACGGCCACTCTGACGTCGACCTCGTGACGAATCCTTTTTGGATTCGCTGCGTGCGCTGAGACTATCTCGTTCGCGCCACCGTTCCTCTGCCCGAACAGTTCCTGGCCGCGCCATAAACGCCCTCTGTGGCGTTCTGTGCGCCTCGCTCCGGCCGGTGGTGTGTGCGGGAGCGGCACAATTCGGGCGGTCTGGCACCCGTAGGGCCGTCAGCTTTTGCGCAGTTTCGCTGCCCGGGACGATGTAACACCCGCGCGGTTGCGGGAGTTCAAACAGCGGGTATCCATCCGCCCGCTGTTAGCAGCCGGAAAGGACTCTTCATGACGGACCGCGAAAATATCGGCACCACGGGTAAGGGTCTGTACCACATTCTGCCGCGTTACGAGGGCGGAGCGTCAAGAACAGGCCGTGTCCTCCGATACAATGGAGACGCGAACAACCGTTTGTTCAGTGCCCGGTCCAACCTGGGCCAGGGGCCGCTGCCACGACTGTAAGGACGGACGATGCAACTGAATTCCCCGGACCGAACGGTCGAGCCCAGATCGCGGATGTTCATCCGGCATCAACGGATGCTGAAGTCATTCATCCGATCGCTGGTGCCGCATCTGAACGACGCCGAAGACATTCTGCAAGAAGTGGGCGTTCTGATCCTCGCGGGTAAAGGGGACGAGGTGGACCCGGGGCATTTCTCGGCGTGGGCGCGCGGGGTGGCGCGCAATCTGGTGCTGCACCACCGGCGTGCCTGGCGGCGCAAGCAAGCCCTGCCGACCACACGCTACATGGATATGGTCGAGGCGGCATTTTCGCAGGCGGATTCGGAAGAGGAGATCTGGAACGAGCGCCGAGACGCCCTGGCCATCTGCATGGAAAGCATCGCTGTGCACGAGCGGGATCTGCTGACGAAGCGCTACGTCGGTGCCCTGACTTCGGATGCCATCGCCAGCGAGCAGGGGCGTTCCGCTGTGGCAGTGCGCGTCGCCTTGCTGCGTCTGCGCCGGTCCTTGCTCCGCTGTGTCGAACGGCGCCTGACGGTCGTGGAGGGACATTCATGAAGGCCGAAGATCGCGTTCGGGAACTCCTGGTCTTGCAGGAGGAGGGCGCCCTGCCGCCGCTGGAGGCTACCGAACTGGAGGACTTGCTGGCCGGCGATCCGGCGGCCGCCCGGGCGCTGGTCGAGCACTACATACTGACGGCCGAGTTCGAAACGGAGCTCGCCGCCGCGCAGGACAATCGCGTGCCGCTGGCATCGATTTCGCCCATTCGCCCCAGCGTTCCGCGACCCGTCGAGGCGCCTGGCCACGGGCGCGAGTACGTCAAGTCAGGTCGCCGTCGGCAGGCGGCCTTCGCGGCGGTGTTGCTGGCGGCGGCGGGCGTACTGGTGTTCGTTGGCAAGGGCGGTGGCCTGTCGCGACGATCGTCTGAGGTGGTGTCGGGCGCGTCCTTGCGCACGGCCCAGCAGGGCAAAGCCGCGCTCGCAGGTTCTGTGATGTTGCGCGAGCGTCGGGGCGACGTGCAGATCGTGACGCCGATGGGACGACGTCCTGTGGAGGTGGGCGCGGCGCTGGCGGCCGGCGTGGTGTTGGATGTCGGGGGGGACGGCTTTGCGCTGCTGGAGCTGGAGGACGGCACGCGCGTCAGTCTGGATCCGCTGTCGGTTTTTTCGCTTGCGACCCCGTCGGTCCCATCGGCTGATGGGCTGACCCGCCGGACGGCGCGCCTGGATCGGGGGCGTCTGCAAGCCAGCGTCAGCCCACAACGCCCAGGGCATCTTTTGGTCTTCACAACGCCGCAGGCGCGGGTGACGGTGCTTGGCACCGAATTGACGGTCGCGATCGACGACCAGCGCACACGGGTCAGCGTCTTGCACGGGCGTGTTTTGTTCGAAGATCTCAACGACGGTACGACCCTGACCCTCGGTGCCGGCCAGGATGCGCAGTCGGGTGTTCCTGCGACCGCACGCGACGCGGCCAGCGATTCGAGTGGCCCCGGTTCACGCGATGCTGCTGGCACGGCGGTCTCGTTCTGGGACTTTGAGGACGGTGTGCTGCCGCCCGACTTCAACTTGGGCCAGATAACGTCGGCCGCCGCCCGACCAGGTAGCCGCTACGCCATCATAGCCACGCTGTATCCCTTAGCGGGCTCTGCCTTGGTCCTGGGATGCCAAAGTTCGGTAGTGCTGGTTCGCTATTCGGAAACGGCGGGGGTCAGCTTTGACTACTGGCTGGCGCGGGAGGGGACGTTCATCGTCGTCCAGCTGCGCAACCGCGCGCAGGAGCAGAATTATCAGTTTCGCATCAAAGATCCGGACCACGAGCGCTGGACCCACGTCGAGCTGCGCCTGTCGGACTTCAAGGCCGTTGCCGATCGGACGAAACGCTGGGAGCCAGGCGAGGGGATCGATGGCGTTCACCTTGTCGGTGGTATGGTCGGGGGCGGCCCCTTTTACGCAGACAATCTGAAGCTCTGGGGCGCCCAGTAGTGGCCGGCGCGCCCGGGCGGGCGTACAACCGGGCATGGCGAACGGCAAGGGCGACGGGCGGTCACCGCAGGCGAGGCGTCTCGATCCGGAGTCGCGGCGTCTTCAACAAGATGCCGCCCGCGAGGCCAACTGGAAGCGCTTCGGTCCCTATCTGGCCGAACGGCAGTGGGGCACGGTGCGCGAGGACTACTCCGAGGGTGGCAAGGCCTGGGAATATTTCCCGCACGATCACGCCCGCAGCCGGGCCTACCGATGGGGCGAAGACGGGTTGCTGGGCTTTTGCGACCGGCAGGGACGCCTGTGTTTCGGCCTGGCGCTGTGGAACGGCCAGGATCCGATCCTTAAGGAGCGCCTGTTCGGCCTGACGGGGCCCGAGGGCAACCACGGCGAGGACGTCAAGGAGCTGTACCACTACCTGGACGCGACCCCCACGCATTCTTACGGCAAGGCGCTGTACAAGTACCCGCAACGCGCCTTCCCCTATGACCGGCTGGTGGGCGACAACGGCCGACGGGGCAGGGGAGAGCCCGAATTCGAAGTTCTGGATACGGGGCTGTTCGATGACGACCGGTACTTCGACGTGTTCGTCGAATACGCCAAGGCGGCGCCCGAGGACATCCTGATCAAGATAACCGTCGCCAACCGCGGGCCGGCCGCGGCGCCGATGCACCTGCTGCCGACGTTGTGGTTCCGCAACACCTGGTCGTGGGGGCGACGGGGCGGTGGCTGCGGCGACAAACCCCGGCTGGCGGCCGCCGGTAGTGACGCCGTCAACGCCTACCACCCGGACCTGGGCGCCTTCGTGCTGAGGGCCCAGGCGGCATCGGGCGGCGCGCGACCAACCTGGCTGTTCACTGAGAACGAATCGAACGACCAGCGGCTGTTCGGGACGCCGAATGCGTCTCCATACGTGAAGGATAGCTTTCATAGATTCATAATAAATGACGAATATGACTGCATAAATAGACGCAACGAAGGAACGAAAGCAGCGGCGTTGTATGTGCTGGACGTGCCGGCCGGCGGGGAGATCACGGTGCGCATGCGGCTGACCGCCGAGGCCGCGCCGGGGTTCGTGCCCGCCGATGCCTTCAGCGACTTCGAGAGCGTCCGCGCCCTTCGGCTGGCCGAGGCCGACCAGTTCTACTTGCTTGTCGATCCTGACCTTGGTGCGGCGGACCGGGCGATTGTTCGCCAGGGCTACGCAGGCCTGCTGTGGTCAAAGCAGTTTTATCATTACGATGTGCGGTCCTGGCTGGCGGGTGATCCGTCCCAGCCCGCGCCACCGGCCAGTCGGCAAGTCGGGCGCAACGCGGACTGGCGGCATTTGTACAACCGTGACGTCATTTCGATGCCGGACAAGTGGGAGTATCCGTGGTACGCGGCGTGGGATCTGGCCTTCCACATGCTGCCCTTCGCGCGCATCGATCCGGCCTTCGCCAAGGGACAGCTGTTGCTGCTGCTGCGTGAATGGTACATGCACCCGAACGGGCAGCTGCCGGCGTACGAGTTCGAACTGGGCGACGTGAACCCGCCCGTGCACGCGTGGGCCTGCTGGCGCGTCTACAAGATCGCCGTCGGCGTGAACGGCGCCCGGGACCGCGAGTTCCTGGTCCGCGCCTTTCATAAACTTTTGCTCAACTTTACTTGGTGGGTGAACCGCAAGGACGCGGATGGAAACAATATTTTCGGGGGCGGATTCCTGGGATTGGACAACATTGGCGTCTTCGATCGGTCGCGGCCCTTGCCCACCGGGGGCACGCTGGAACAGGCGGATGGAACCGCGTGGATGGCCTTCTACAGCGCGACCATGCTGTCGATGGCGCTGGAACTGGCGCGCACCGAGCCGGCCTACGAGGATCTGGCGTCCAAGTTCTTCGAACACTTTGTCGCCATCGCGGATGCCATCAACACCCTGGGTGGCAGCGGGCTGTGGGACGAGCGAGATGGTTTCTACTACGACCTGCTGCATGGGGCGGACGGGGGTACCTCCCTGCGGGTGCGTTCGATGGTTGGTCTGCTTCCGCTGATCGCGGTCGAGGTCCTGGATGGCGACCTACTGGCGCGCCTGCCCGCCTTCGCCAAGCGGATGAAATGGTTTCTGGAGAGCCGACGCGATTTGGGCGGCCAGGTCACTTTTGCGGCGAACAGTCGGGGCAAGACCTTGCTGGCCATTCCATCGCGGCAACGGCTGGAACGGACCCTGCGCTACATGTTGGATGAGGGCGAGTTTCTGTCGCCGTTCGGCCTGCGATCGCTGTCGCGGTTCCACGAGCGCGCGCCCTATCGCTTCGTCCACGGGGCCGAGGAGTTCCGGGTGGACTACGAGCCCGGCGAGGCCACCACCGGAATGTTCGGAGGCAACTCGAATTGGCGTGGCCCCGTCTGGTTCCCGGTGAATTACCTGCTGATTGAGGCGCTGGAGCGGTACCACCACTTCTATGGCGACGATTTAAGGGTGGAATGCCCGACCGGGTCGGGGCGCCTCATGACCCTGCACGAGGTGTCGCGGGAACTGGAACGTCGAATGGTTTCCCTGTTTCAGCGGGACGCCCGGGGGCGGCGCCCGTGTCACGGGAACGAAGGGCGCTACGCAACGGATGCCCGGTTTCGCGATCTGTTGCTGTTCCACGAGTATTTTCACGCCGAGACGGGCAAGGGCCTGGGTGCAAGTCACCAGACCGGCTGGACGGCGCTGGCCCTTCGATTCTTCGGAGATCTGCAACGTGCGTGATCGCGGCTGGGAAAGCGGAAATCACCGACTGCGACGGCGGCGACGAAAAGCAAGACCCAGGGCAATTGCCAAGATCAGGGGCGTGATGGCGGTTGTGTCGTGACCGCCCGTGCGGCAGGCGCAGCCGCCACCGGTGAATTCCAGGCGGACTGAGGCGATCCGGTCGGCGCCAGCATCGCCACGCGCCAGGGGCGATGTCCCCGACCCTGGGCCACTGCTGCCGCCGTCAACATCCGTTGTGATGCCGTCGCGTCCGCCGCCGTCGTCGATGGCCAGGCTGGCGTCGGGCGAGTCGCCGCCCGCGCCGCCGCCCGCGCCGCCGTCAGCGCCGGAGTTGGAGCCGGAGCAAATGCCACCGACGCACGTTCCGTTGCGGCAGGCCGCCGTGACCACGCAGGGTCCGCCCGGAAGGCTGCCGCACAGGCCGTCCACGGCGCAAACGCCCGACCGGCAGGTGTCCGATTTCGCGCAGGGCTGGCCATTGCCATTGCCGCATTTGCCGTCGGCGGCGCAAATGCCCGCGCGGCAGGCATCGGGGCGGGTGCAATCGACGCCGACGGGCAGGCCGCAGATGTTGTCCGCGCCGCAGGTGCCGCCCAGGCAGACGCGGGCACCCGTGCTGGCCGTACACGTGCTGGAGATCGGGGGTCCGGGGGGCAGGGGCTGGCCGCTGGGTACCTTCGGAGCGCAGGTCCCCATGCCCGGCATCGCCTGCGGGTTGTCGCACCACATGGCTCCGCAATCGGCATCGATTGAACAGGACGAGCCGCAGGCCCCGCTGGCCACGCTGCACACGGGGCCCGCGTGCGCGCCCGTCATGCAGGCCAGGGTGTTGTTGCAAAGACCACAGCCGCCGGCCGGCTGGCAGAAGGGTGCCGCCGCGGTCGGACAGGGGCGCGTGGAGGGCGCGCCGTTGTCGCCGGCGCAGGCGGCGCAGCGGAAGGCAGTCGGATCGCAGGACGGTGTCGAACCGGTGCAGCGGGCGTTGCTGGCGGCCGTGCATTCGACGCAGCGGTGACTGGTGGCGTCGCAGGCGGGGGTGGCGCCCGCGCAACCCGCGTCGCTGGCGCATTCGACGCAAGAGCCGCTGTTCGTTCCCGAGACCAGGCAGACGCCACTGCGGCACTGCGGGCTGCCGGCGCAGGTGGCGTTCCCCGGGGTCAGGCCACACAGGGCGTCCATCGGATCGCAGGCGCCGCTGGCGCACGCGCGCGCGCCGACCGCCGGTGAGCAAACGCCGCCGGGGACGGGCTGACCGTTGGCCGCACGTCGCGTGCATGTTCCGGGTGCGCTGACGTTGTCGCACCAGCTTCCCGTCGCGCAGTCCGCGTCCTTGTTGCACCTGGCGCTGCAGGCAGCGGTCGCCAGATCGCAGTAGGGGGCCGCGGCGGCGCACGGCTGGCTGGCGGTCGATCCGGCGTTGCCGTTGCACCCAGCACAGGTGTTGGTGGCGGCGCTACAGACGGGTCGGACAACCGTGCAGTCATTTGCCGAGGCGCAGTCTTCGCATTTGCCGGCGTTGACGCCGGTGCTGACGCAGGCGCCGGCGCGGCATTGCGAGGTGTTCACGCAGGTGCCCGCGCCGGCGGGCAGGCCGCAGCGGTTGTCGCTTGCATCGCAGGCACCGCTGTCGCAGGCGCGCGCCGCCAGCATCGCCGAACAGGGATCGCCCGGCAGGGCCCCACCGTTGGCAACCTTGGGTGCGCAGGTTCCCGGGGTGGTGAAGGTGTTGCACCACAGGCCGCCGGCACAGTCGCCGTCGAAGGAACAACTGGTCCCGCACGATCCCAGCGTCGTGTTGCAAAATGGGGCACTGGCCGGGCAGGCGCGAGTGGCGGCACTGGCGGCGTTGCCGTTGCATGGCAGACAGGTGTTGCTGGCGGAATCGCACAGAGGCTTGTTTGAGGGACAGTCAAGGGCCGTCGCGCAGTCTTCGCATTTTCCGGTGTTGGCACCTGCGGTAATGCAGATCCCGCTGCGGCATTGGCCGCTGTTCGTACAGGGGCCGTCGCCGCCGGCCAGGCCACAGTGGTTGTCGCCGCCGTCGCAAGCGCCCGCGACGCACGCGCGCGTCCCCAGCCCAGGTGTACAGGTGCCGCCGGGTAGGGTGCCACCGTTGGCTATCTTGGGTGCGCAGGTTCCCGGGGTGGTGAAGGTGTTGCACCACAGGCCGCCGGCACAGTCGCCGTCGAAGGAACAACTGGTCCCGCATGAACCGACGGTGGTGTTGCAGAATGGCGCAGCGACCGGGCAGGCCTGCGCGGCGCCACTGCCGGCGTTGCCCGTGCAGGGCAGACACGCATTTGTCGTCAGGTTGCACAGGGGCGCGGTGCCCGGGCAGTCGCTGTCGCGCACGCAGGCCGCGCATTTGCCGGTGTTGGCCCCGGTCGACGGGCAGACACCGGTCCGGCACTGCGCCGTGCCCGTGCAGGTACCATCGCCGGGGGCCAGGCCACAGCGGTTGTCGGTGGCGTCGCACGCGCCGCTTGCGCAGGCCTTGACGGCCAGCACCGGGGTGCAAGTGCCGCCGGGCACAGGATCGCCGTTGTCGACCTTGGGCGCGCAGGTTCGGGGCGTGGTGAAGGTGTTGCACCAACGGCCGCCGGTGCAGTCGCCGTCGATGAGGCAGCTTGTTCCGCACGAGCCGAGGTTGATGTTGCAGAAGGGTGTTGCGACCGGACAAGCGTGCGTGGCGCCGCCCGTGGCATTGCCATTGCACGCCACGCAAAGGTTCGTCGCGCCGTCGCACAGGGGCGTGCTGCCGGCGCAGTTCGCGTCGGTTGCGCATTCATCACACTTGCTGGCGTTCGCCCCCGCGGTGATGCAAACGCCGGTGCGACATTGCGCTGTGGCGGTGCAGGTACCGTCGCCGGGCGCCAGACCGCAGCGGTTGTCGGCGGGATCGCAGGTGCCGCTGGCGCAGGCGCGCGTGGCCAGTTGGGCCGTACAGACGCCGCCCGGCAGTGGATCCCCGTTGTCGAGTCGGGGCGCGCAAGTTCCCGGTGTCGTGAAGGCGTTGCACCAGCGACCGGCGCTGCAGTCGCTGTCGGACAGGCAGCTTGTTCCGCACGAGCCGAGGTTGATGTTGCAGAAAGGCGCGCCCGCCGGGCAGACGTGGCTGGCGGCGCTGCCCGCGTTGCCGTTGCAGGCCGCGCACGTGTTGCTGGGCAAATCGCACAGGGGCGTTCCCCCTGAACAGTTCGAGTCGCTGGCGCATTCGCCGCACTTGCCCACGTTGGGTCCCGTGGTCGGGCAGATGCCTGTGCGGCATTGGGTGCTTGTGGCGCACGTTCCGTCGCCGGGGGCCAGGCCACAGCGGTTGTCGGCGGCGTCGCACGCGCCGCTTTCGCAGATGCGCGTCGCCACCACGGCGCTGCAGGCACCGCCGGGTACGGGATCACCGTTGCTGACCTTGGGTGCGCAGGTTGCGGGCGTGGTGAAGGTGTTGCACCAGCGTCCCCCCGCGCAGTCGGCGTCGCCCAGACAACTGGTCCCGCACGAGCCGAGGGCGACGTTGCAGAAAGGCATCGCGGCGCCGCAGGGGCGGGTCGCAGTACCGCCCGCATTGCCGTTGCAGCCGACACAAGTGGCGGCCTCGCAGATGGGTGTGTTGCCCGAGCAGTCGGCGCTGCCCGTGCAGCCCACGCATCGGTTGGTGGTCGTGTTGCAGACGGGGGTGGAGCCAGCGCAGGTCGTGTTGCCAACGCACTCGACGCATTTGCCAGCGCTGGGGCCGGTCGATGCACAGGCGCTGCTGCGGCAGGGGGTGCCGGTCATGCAGGGGCCGTCGCCGGTCGCCAAGCCGCAGCGGTTGTCGGCGGTGTCGCAAGTTCCAGTCGTGCAAGCGCGGGCGCCCAGGCCGGCGGTGCATGTGCCGCCTGGCACGGGCTGTCCGTTTACCGTGGTCGGGGTGCAGGTGCCGGCCCCGGTGACGTTGTCACACCAGAAGCCGGCGGCGCAGTCGGCATCGCGCAGGCAGTTGCTGCCGCACGCGCCGGTGGTCATGTTGCAGAACGGGGCGCCGGTCGGGCACGCGAGCGCGGTGCCGCCGCCCGCGTTGCCCGAACAGGGCGCGCAGGTTGTGGTGGTCAGATTGCAAATCGGTGTCGCGCCGCTGCAGTTCGTATTGCTGGCGCATCCGACGCACAGATTGGTCGTGGACTGGCAAATGGGCGTGGAGCCCCCGCAGTTGTCGTCGGTGTTGCAGGCCCCGCACTTGCTGGCGTTGGTACCGCTGGTCACGCAGACGCCGGTGCGGCATTGCGCATCCGCGCTGCAGGTGCCGTCGCCCGGCGCCAGGCCGCAGGCGTTGTCGGTGGCATCGCAGGCGCCGGAGACGCAGGCGCGCCCAGCGATTGTGGGCGTGCAGGTGCCCCCGGGAATGGGCTGGCCATTGCCGGTTTTCGGACCACAGGTCCCCGCGCCCGTCACGTTGTCACACCAGTTGCCCGCGCCGCAGTCGCTGTCTTGCAGGCAGGTGCCGCTGCACGCGCCCGTGCCGGTGTTACAGAAAGGCGCGGGGCCTGTGCACGATCGGGCCGAACCCGAGCCGAGGTTGCCGTTGCAGGCGACACAGATGTTGCCGGCCAAATCGCACAGCGGCGTCGTGCCCGCGCAGGTGCCGTCGCTGACGCAGGCCACGCAGCGGTTCGTGGTTGTATTGCACGCGGGCGTCGCACCGCCGCAGCTGGCGCTGGTGACGCATTCGCCGCACTTGCCCGCGTTGGCGCCGCTGGTCACACAGACGCCTGTGCGGCACTGGGCGTCGGCCGCGCAGGTTCCATCGCCGGGCGCCAGACCACAGCGGTTGTCGACGGTATCGCAGGCGCCGGTGGTGCAAGCCCGCGCGGCAAGGACAGCCGTGCAGGATCCCCCGGGGACGGTCTGACCGTTGGTGGTCTTGACGGTGCAGGTGCCGGCAGTGGTCACGTTGTCGCACCACGAGCCCGCGGCGCAGTCGCTGTCCTGAAGGCAGTTGCTGCCACAGACGCCGGTGCCGGTATTGCAGAAGGGGGCGCCCGCCGCGCAGGGGCGTGTCGCCGATGAACCCAGATTGCCGTTGCAGGCGACGCAAGTCGATGCCTCGCACACAGGCGTCGTGCCGCTGCAATTCGCATTCGTCGCGCACTGAATGCACGAGCCGGCGCTGGCCCCTGTCGTCAAGCACAGCGGCTGTGCGGCCAGACAGGCAAGTAGGGCGCCGCTGCCAAAGTCGCCGTTGCAGGCGACGCATACGCCGACCGCCGCCGCCTGATTGCAGATGGGTGCGGTGCCGGTGCACGCGCTGCTGTCACTGGCCGTGCAGCGGCCGCACGTCAGCTTTGTGGGATCGCACAACGGGCCATTCGTGTTGCTGGCGCAATCCGTGTTGGACACGCACTGGGCACAGGACCCGGCCGATCCACCGGAGGTCACGCAGGCCGGCGTCGCTGCGGCGACACAGGGCAGACTGGCCCCGCTGCCGAGATTGCCGTTGCAGCCGGCGCACACGCTGTTTGTCGGTGCGCTATTGCAGGTCGGCGTCGAGCCCGCGCAACTGGCGCTGTTGGCGGCGGTGCAGGTGCCGCAAGTAAACTTCGTCGGATCGCATAGCGTCCCGCCGGGGTTGACCGCGCAATCCAGATCGCTGTTGCACTGGCGGCATGCGTGCGCGGTGCTGCTGCAAACCGTGGCGCCCGGCAAGGTCGAACAGTCGCTGCTGGCCACGCAGCCGCCGCACTGGTTGGCGCCGATGATGGCCACCGTACAGGTTGTACCCGCGAAGCCACCCGCAATCGTTGTCACGCCGTTCGCGGTCTCGGCCGTGGCCGATCCGTTGGCGCTGCCGGTCCAGTTGCCGTGGCTGCCCGCCGTCGTGGTGGCCGCGCACGAGCCCGATGCCGCCTGGTAAAGGATCTTTCCGGCGCCGCCGCCCCCGCCCGGGCCGTGCGCGTCGGTGGTGTTCACGTCACCACCGTTGCCGCCGTTGGCGTGAAGGGCGCCACAGGATCCCGCCCCGGAGGCCTGGACGACCAGCAGACCGCCCGCGCCGCCACCACCGCTGCCGTCATTGCCCGAAGTGGCCACGTTGCCGCCGTTGGCGCTGATGGTGCCCGCGCCCGACAGGCTGGCCACGCGCATCAGCACCAATCCGCCGCCGGCGCCTCCGGCTGTGCCAACGCTGTTGTTTTCGTCACCGGCGCCGCCGCCGCCGCCGAACGACAGTCGATCAAGGGCGCTGTAAGTCAGCGAGACACCCGCCTTGCCGCCGACCGCCTGTGCGCCGCCGGTGTCGCCCGTCCAGCTCTTGCCCCCAATGCCTCCGCGTCCCGCGTGTCCGCCGCCGCCGCCGCCCGAGTTGTGGCAGACGCCGCCGCCGCCGCCTGTCGACACATTGCCGCGCCCGCCGATGCCGTTGGCCAGGCCCGTCGAGGAAAATTGCGCGGGAACCAGGCCCTCGCCCTTTTGCGCGAAGCCAGTGGTGGGCGTGCCGTCGTCCGCAAGGCAGCCATTGAGGGCCGCGTGGTTGAACAGCCGCCCGCCGCGAAATCCGGCGGCGTTCGCGGCGATGCTACCTGCGTTGCTGACCGCCCCGGTGGCGAAGAAGGCCACGACCCCGCCCTTGTTGCCGTTCCACACCTGGCCGGGAATCAGACTGCCCGCCGCGGACACCGTCACCGTGGTGTACTCGGGCACCCGGATGACCTGTGCCTGCCCCGCGACGTAGCCGCCCGTGCGCACCAGCGGGTTTGTCAGCGTCAGCGTGCTGCCGGCGGCCGACTGAATGCGCGCAAACTCGTACTGTCCGACCGAGGTGGCGGACAGTACGATGGCGGTCGGGTCGCCCGAGGGCGCCTGCCCGGAAGTCAGACCTGTGGTTTGCCAGATCAGCACGACCTGCCCGGCGGAAAACCCTGTCACCGTGTCGACGGTCAGTGTGGCGGCCCCGACGGCGGCATTCGCCGTGAGACTGGCGTAGGCGTTGATGGTGGTGTTGGCGACCGTCACGGTGAGCGCCCCGTCGCGGCCCGTACCCAGCCCGAAGGTGTCTGTCTCCGCGGAGGCGCGGGCGGGAAGGATCGCCACCGCCAACACGGCAGGCCCGATCAGCGACAGTCTGCTTCGTGCCGTCATCGTGTGGTCTCCGACAGGGTGAAGTTGAATTCGACGCGGCGGTTGTTCTCGCGGCCCCGGGGCGTCTTGTTGGTGTCGGTGGGACGGTCGGGGCCGTAGCCGACAGCATCCAGACGTGCAGGATCCAGCCCGCGCGTGACAACGAAGGCGCGTACGGCCTCGGCGCGGGCGCGAGACAGTTTCCGGTTCGACGCCGGCTTGCCGCGGCTGTCGGTGTGTCCCTCGATGGTGATGCGAACGATGTCCTGGTGCTCGCGAATGACCTTGGCGACTTGGTCCAGCAGCGGGAACGAGCGCTTGTTGATGGTGGCCTTGCCGGTCATAAAAAAGATCTTCTGCGTGATGACCAGACTGCGCCGGGTGATGCGCACCAGTTGTTTCGTGCGTGCCGGGCAGCCGCCGTTGCTGGCCAGGCCCGGCTCGTCGATGCAGGCATCAAGGGCGTCCTCGGTGCCGTCGCCGTCGCGGTCAGGCAGCGGGCACCCGGCCAGCGCTGCGGCTACCCGCTCGGCGGGACACGGCTCGGCCATGTCGCGCAAGGGATCGGGATCGCGATCCACTTCGTCAACGGCGACCGCTTCGGCGTTGATGGGGGGGCGCGTGGGCGCAGTCGGCTGCGGGGCGGCCACGCGCAATGACGGGTGCCGTCGACCCAACCCGGCAGCCAGACCGACAATCGCGCGGTAGGCGGGAGTGCCCGGCGTACGGCCCACGCCCTTTGCCGCGAGGACGAAAATCTCCATCGAAGTTCCCACCGGTTGTCGGGCGCCCAACAGCAGCTCGCCCGACGACGGTTCATCGCTGAGCGCCAGCAAGGTTCGCGCCGCGATTTCTCCGCGCAGGCCACGGCCGGTGGTTTGAACGCCCACGCCGACAAGCGCCAAGTTGCCGATCTCGTCCTGTCCCGTCCCGCCGCTGAGCGACGCACGTGGGCGGAACGAGGCCCCGAGATCCACCCCGAAACGCAGAAGTCGACCCAGGCGCGCCCCGAGGCCGATCTGCGGTAGCACAGCCACGCCTGTGTCGCCGGCCAGGGCCGCCCGGCTGCCCAGCGGCAAGCCCAGTCCCAGTTGCAAGGACAGGTCGACAGGATCACCGCTTGCCTGTGCCAGCCAGCCGAAACGCCCTTCGATCCACGGCGCGCCGAGGCCGTATCGGTCCGGCGACGTCACGCCGGCCATACGCAGATCGTCGCCGCCTTGATAAAGGATCACGGGCACCTGAATCCCCAGTTGCAGGCGCGCCACAGGGGTCCAGGCGGCGGCCATGACGCCCGCCCAGCGATTGCCGATGACACGGCCGAGGCCCGCGCCGTTGCCCCGCACCAGCAGGAGATCCCTTTCGTAGTGGCCGGCCAGCATCAGGCGCAACCCGCCGACTGGCAGCAGATCGCCCGAACCGAGAACAAGCGAGCTTTGCGCGCCCGGGCTCAGTCGCAGATGTTCGACGTCGAATCCGGGCACACCGACGGGCTGCGCGTTCGCGGTACCGCCGAGCGCTAACACCGTCGTGCACAGGGCGGCGATCCCGTTTGCGAATCGACGTGGGTTGTGGGCGCAGGTGCCGCGCGATCGTGTGCTGGGCTCGTACATGTCAGGGCCCGTGGTGAAGGCCAGTGTCTATATCGGCTGATCCGCCCCACGCATTGAAGCGGCCAGCCAGCCACCAATCAGAATCATGAGCGCCACCGGCGGGGCCCAGTTGAGGATCTCGTGCAGGTGCATCCAGACGTGCAGGCGTTCTTGTCCCGCGCGAACCGCCGCTTGCAGCGCCAGTCGCTTGCCCGCGTCGAGCTGCCAGGAGATCGCCAAGAGCGCCAGCACCGCGATGCCGCCGCTGACACCCCGTCGCTGGGGCGCGTGCCATCGATCGACCAGCGTTCGCAGGGCGACGGCGACCGGCAGCAAGTAGATGACGTCGTAGTGTTCCCACGCCCACTGGGACGTCAGCACCGACAGCGTCACGAAGAGCGCATACGACAGATCGAATCGGCTGCCGCCCACCGCCCGTCGGGCCCACACGGCACCGACGCCAATCAGCGCCACAGACAGCGCGACAGATATCGCCGTCGACGCGGGCAGGGGGCTTCCGTGTGGCCCGCACGCCGGGTGAAACAGGCGCAGGACAATGCCGTGCAGACTTTGGTTCTGGATGCTGTCGACAGACAGCCCGGCGATGATCCCTTGCCGCGAAAAGAATTCCGGCCACGCGGCCCAGCCAAATCGTGTCGTCGCAACGGCCGCGAAGGTCAGGTAGGTCGCGGCGGCGGCAAGAACCGCCCGCCAGCGTCCCTGCAGCAGGAAGAACAAGACCATGACACCCGGGAACAATTTGATCGTGCACGCTGCCCCCAACGCGACACCCGCCAGCCCGTCACGGCGGCGGCGCGCCGCCCACCAGGCGAGCGTATACAAAGCGGCGATGGCCGCCGAAAATTGTCCGACGCCGATGTGATAGGTCATGAACGGACACGACAGCACGTAGGCAAACGCCAGCCACGCCAGCAAGACCGGCGTCCGCGCGCCCAGCACGCGCGCCAGCAACAACAGCATCCCGAACACCAGCGCGGCCATCGAAGCGCCCAGGGTGACGGCCGCCGTGCGCAGATCCTGCTGCGCGAACGGCAACGCCCACAGCGCCGTCGTCGGTGGGTGGCCCGCCCCGACGGGGCCCATGCCTTCCAGCCCCGTGCGTGCCATGCCCTCGGTGCTGTACGGATTGAAGCCGCTGATGAATGCGCGCGCCATCCGCTGGTCGGGCACAAGATCCCAGGGCACGGTGGTGGTCAAGGCGGCGTGGTAGCGCGGCAGGACCGCAATGATGAGGCCAACCGCAAGAACGGCCGCGACAACCGGCAAGATTCGACGCAGGGGCGTCAGCATGAACCGTGTCGCTAACCCAGAAGGCGGCCGCGATTCGTGGTTTCGTGGATACCGTGATGAAGGACCAGCGTCTTGCCGGCGCGGCGGCCTTGCTCGAAGGTTTCGGTGGCGTGAAATTGTCCGCCGCCGCCGCCGCCCGTCTGTCGGGGATAACGCCGCCGCAGGTACGCCGACAGGGCCGGATCGCCCACGTAAATCAGACCTTCGCGCTGGCTTTCGGCGGCACCGACGCGCAGCTTGTCGCGAAAGCCCAGCATCACGCCGAACAGGAATCGCCGCCGCTCGCGGTTTCCGCTGATGCCGTGGTCGCGCTTGTGCTCGCACCACAGTCGCTCGCCCGCCTGGACGAGAAAGTCGTGCACGTACGACGCGATGTCCAGATTCGACGGCGTGCCGCACAGTTCGATAAGGCGCCCGCGGCGGCCAAGAAGCGGCGCGTACGACGGCACCCAGATGACCTCGACGAAGAAGTGGTCGCACAGAATTCCGGCCAGCGCGTGCTGGTGGGCGTCGATGCGTCCGGCCGGGGTGCCGATGTGGCGAAACGTGTAGCCGTCCTGGGCGGCAGCCGACCCTGCATCGATGTTGTGCTTGAGCATCAGCTTCTGCGCCGTGCTCATCGCGGTCTCGGCCTCGTGCACGTTCGAGCTTCCCGCCAGCGCCAGCAGTCTCACAATTCGGCGCAGAATTGGCGACGGTGACGCCAGGCCCGTGCCAGCGGGCAGCCCGCGCGCGGCGCCATCGAAACCCTGGTCGCGGCAGACGCGTTCGAAAGCAGGGCCGTGGGCCGTCTGGTCGCTGATGCCAAGGGCCTCGTGAACGAACTGGTGCGCCATCTCGTGCTTGAGCACCTCGCGCACGACGGCCCAGGGCTGCCCCAACACCAACCCGCGCGATAGCTCAATTGTCCGTCGCTCGCCGTTCCACTGTCCCAGGCGCCCTTCAGTATCGGACAGCGCCAGGATGGGGCGCCGAAGTTTCCGACGAAAGTGATTCTGGTTCACCTCGTCCCACGTTCGCCCGAGTTCACGCAGCAGGGCCGCCTGCAGGGTGGCGGACAGAACGTCGCTTGCCGACATGCCGGATGTCCCTCGCGAACGGTTCAGCCGGTGCGCTGATCGCCCGCCATCCGGTGCGCCATGCGGAACGCCATCTCCAGCGCCTGGCGGTAATTCAGCCGCGGATCGCAGGCCGACTGATAATTCCTGTCGAGGTCGGCCTCGGTCAGGCCGGCACCGATACATTCCGTGACGTCGTCACCGGTCAGCTCGAAATGGACGCCCCCGGCGTGCGTGCCCGCCGCCTTGTGGACATCGAAAAAGGTCTCGACCTCGCGAAAGATGTCCTCGGCGTCGCGTGTCTTGATTCCACTTGGCAATGTCCGGCCGTTGCCGTGCATGGGGTCCGACACCCACAGAACCAGTCGCCCCTCGCGCTTGACCGCCTCGACCAGGGGTGGCAACGCCGGCGCGACCTTGGCGGCGCCCATGCGCGCGATCAGCACCAGCTTGCCAGGCTCGTTGCTGGGGTTCAGCCGTTCCAGCAGGCGCAGCACCTCGTCGGGCGTCGCCTTGGGGCCGATCTTGACGCCGACCGGATTGCGAATGCCGCGAAAAAATTCGATGTGTGCGCCGTCGAGATCACGCGTCCGCTCGCCCACCCAGGGTAGGTGCGTGGTCAGATCGTAGTGGCCGACACGCCGCGGTACCTGTCGGGTTTGCGCCGCCTCGTAGTGCAGCGACAGCCCCTCGTGGCTGGCGAAGAACTCGACCCGGGTGAGATCGTCGACGCTGCGTTCGCCCAACGCCTCCATGAAGCGCAGGGCTTCGCCCAGTTGCTTGACCATGCGCAGGTATTCGGCGCGTAAGTCGGACGGCAAGTCGGCCCGGTGCAACGAAGACAGATCCCAGAATTCAGGGTGGTGCAGGTCCGCAAATCCGCCGGCCGCCAGCGAGCGCACGAAATTTAGCGTGACGGCTGCATGCAAATAGCCGTCGATCAGCAGATCGGGGTCGGGCGCGCGCGCAGCCGCGCTGAACTCCTGGCGGTTGACGAGATCGCCGAAGTAGCTTGGCAGTTCCTGGCCGTCGCGCGTCTCGGTGGCGCTTGATCGTGGCTTCGCATACTGGCCCGCGAATCGCCCGACACGGATGACCGGCTTGCCCCCGCCGTGGATGAGGACGAGCGACATCTGCAACAGGATTTTCAGCTTGGCCGTCACGATGTCGGACCGGCAATCGCCGAAGGTCTCGGCGCAGTCGCCACCTTGCAGCAGGAAGCGCCTGCCGTTCTGTGCCTCGGCAATCAGCGCGCGCAGACGTTCGACTTCCCACGAGGTCACCAACGGCGGCAGCGCGCGCAGGCGATTGACCGCGTCGGTCAGGCGGGCGGGGTCGGGATACGCGACAGCCTGCGCCTGCGGTTTTCCCTGCCAGGACAGGGGCGTCCACGGACCCGGTTTGCCATCGGCAGCGGCGGTAATTGTCGAGAACTCGGGACTGCGCTTCACAAGGTGGCAAAGTGTAGGGGCCCCCCCTGCAAAAGCCAAGGCCGGAACCGGTCGGCACGCGCCTGCCGTTAATTACGGTCGTAGCTGGCTGGCCGGAATGATCTGCTTGGCTTGCGACGGGCTCGACCACAGAAGGTGCGCGGCGGCGTCGCTGAAGTGGTCGTAGTAGTCCAGGCGAATGTCGTACGGGCGGTTCGCGGTCAGGGTAATCGTGCCCGCAGACTCCGATTCCGGGTGATCCGACCAGTTGTCCACGATCTCGATGCCGTTGACCCACAGAATGGTGCCGTCGTCGGCAGATGTGTAGAAGGTGTACGTTTCCGAGTAAAGCGGCGTGACCTTGCCGGTCCAGCGGACCGAAAATGAATCCACGTCGAGCGCGGGATCCGGTGAGCCCGTACCCCAGTCGAAGTCCACCACCGGGTCCGTGCGCGTCACCTTGGTGCCCGTGAAGTCGATGTTGTCGTAGTACTCACCCCGCAGGCCCCCGCAGGCGCCCGCGTTGCAGACGCTCGGCGAGTCGCAGTCCGCGTTTGACGTGCAGGACGACTTGCAGGCGCCCGCGTTGCCGCATACGTACGCGCCGCACGACACCGACATGACGGCGGCCTGGCAGGTATTTGAGGGGCCGCAGGTTCGTGGCGGCGTGAAGGAGGATCCGATGCAGGAGGCACCCACGCAGATGGTGCCGACTGGGTACGTCCGGCAGGCGCCCGCGCCATTGCAACTGCCGTCGGTGCCGCAGCTTGCAACGCCATTGTCCGCGCACTGGATCAGTGGATCATCACCGGCCGGCACGTTGGTGCAGGTGCCGACGCTACCCGTCAGGTTGCAGACCTGGCAGGTGCTGGAACACGGGCTGCCGCAACAGACGCCCTGCGCACAGATGCCGGACGCGCATTCGGCGCCCGTGACGCAAGCCGCGGCGATGGGTTTGCCCACGCACAGGCCGTTGCCGCAGGTGCTGGGCGCGGGGCAATCCTGATCCTTTGTGCAGGGCAGGCGGCATGACATGCCGTCGCAGTCATAGGGCGTACAAGATATCGGGGTGACCGCCCGGCAGACGCCTGTGCCATTGCAAGTGCGCGGCGGTGTGCGCATCCCGGCGGCGCAACTGGGGGGCGCGCACTGCGTGCCGGCGGCGTAGACCTGGCAGGCGCCCGCGCCGTCGCAAGTCCCATCGGTGCTGCACGAATTGGCGCCCATGTCCGCGCACTGATTCAGCGGGTCCTGCCCCTTGGGCACCGGTGCACAGGTCCCGGCCATGCCGACGGCCGCGCACGAGCGGCACAGTCCCGTGCAGGCTGTCGCGCAGCAAACCCCCTGCTCACAAAAGCCGGAGGCACATTCGGTCGCTGATGCGCACAGGGAAGCGGGTGCTTTCTTGGGCGCACAGGTGCCGTTGCTGCAGATGCTGGCCGTGGCGCAGCCCGCATTGCTGGTGCATTTTGCGAGACACGCGGTGGCCGAGGGCGCGCAGGCGTAGGGGGCGCACGAATTCTTGAACGCCGGGCGGCACAAGCCCAAGCCATCGCAGGTCCGAGGAGAGGTTTCCGTTTCGCCCGTGCAGGTTGCAGGTGCGCACACGGTACCGGCCGTGTTCAGGCGACAGGACCCGCGGCCGTCGCAGGTGCCGTCCTTGCCGCAGGGCGATCCGACGTCCAGGGCGCATTCGTTGGAAGGATCCTGACCTGCGGCGATCGGTTCGCAGCTTCCCCGGGAATCCGGAAGGTTGCAGACGTAACAGGTCTGCGTGCAGGCGGTCTGGCAGCAGACGCCGTCGATACAGAAGTTCGACGAGCATTCGCTGGCGTTGGCACAGGGGGACCCGCTGGGTAGCCGCCCCGTGCACTTCTTGTTTTCACAACCTGAGGTGGCCACGCAGTCAGTTTTCGTCGCGCAGGAGGTGCCGCAGACGGCGCCGGCGCAGACGTAGGGGTCGCAGGACCTGTTGTTGGCCGGGCGGCAGGTGCCGAGGCCATCGCAGGCCCGTGCAGGCGACTGAACGCTGCCGGTGCATGTCGCGGCCTGGCACGTGGTCCCCGTGCCGTACAGACGGCAGTCCCCGGCGCCGTTGCACAGACCATCGCGTTTGCAGGTGGCCGGATCGTCGGAGGGACAGTCGTTGTTGGGGTCCTCGCCCGAAGGAATCGGAACGCAGTTGCCCGCCCAGCCTGGCAGATTGCAGGCGTAGCAGGCCTGCGCGCACGCGGATTGGCAACACACACCGTCCACGCAGAAGCCGGACGCGCACTGCGACGCCAGACCGCAGGGCACGCTGTTGCCAAGCTGGGTCGCCCCCGTCGGGGGCCCCGGAATCGTCGAGCTTGCCGCGTCCAGCTTGGCCCCCACTTCCGGCATTTCGGCCGCCGCCTGGGGCGCATCGACCGGGCCGTCACCCTGGCCGGTGCGGACAGATGTTTGCCCCGCGTCGCCCGAAGCGCAGGCGGCCTGGCCCTCGCATTCCGTCAGCCGCGTTGGTTTGCTGAGATCGACGCAGGCGCCAAGACACAGACAAGCCAAAAGGATCGGCCACGCCCCGCGCGCGGCGTCGGCCCGTGTCGTCTTAGCCGGCACGGCGTTTGTCCTCGACGAACACGCGCGGTATTCGGTGCACGGCGAAGGTGTCGCCGAACTTGTACCCGATAAGTGCGCGCTTCCGGTAGGGCAGATGAACGTCGACGCATGGCCCATCGACGTGTTCGAGTTGCACGCACAAGGTCGTCGCCTTGCGTGTGCCACCGGGCGGTACCACCCGGATGGCCACACAGATACCTGTCGCGCGCAGGTTGCCGGCCACGGCTTCCTTGTGGAAGCCCGCCACCATCCGGTCGATGATGGCGATCGGGTCGGCATCAGCACCGCCGGTTTCCTCGACCACCGGCGTCAGTGAGCCATCGGCGCGCAGCCCACCGGCGAAGGGAAAAAATGGGCCACGACGCCGCAGCCGCTGGCGTCCCAGCGCCAGCAGCGACTTGAGCATCCGATCGAAGTCGGCTTCGATGCGCCGTTCTGCGTCTTCGGTGTCCACGGTCTCCTGGTGGGCGTTGAAGGGGCAAGGCTGTCATTTCCTGTCGCCTCTCTTTCGTCTGCGCCGTATCTGCCGGCATCTTACATGAAGTGCCGGTTCCGGGATCGCCCCCCCGGGGCGACGTCCCTAGCCCTTCTTGCGCAAAACGAAGGCAGCGATGCTGGCGATGGAATCCAGATTTTCGGGCACCATCTCGGCGTCCTCGACCTTGACGCCGAAGGTGGCCTCCACGAAGGCGATGACCTCAAGGACGCCGGTCGAATCGATGAGGCCACGATCCAGAAGCGAGGCTTCGTCTTCCAGTGCCGCGGGATCCTGAACGTAGAAATTGCTGACGATGAACTGCCGGATCTGCTGCCGCGTGGTTTCCATGCGCCCGCTAGCATGTCGACAACTGCGGGTAATGGCTATCTAAAAAACGCCGCCCGGCTACCTCTTGCGGGCGCCCAGCACCCGGGGTTGCCCTTCGGCATTGGCCACGATGCGGACGTCCTGGTAAGCGCCGGAACGCTCGAAAAGGCCCTGAACCTGACGTTCCTGTCCAAGGCCGATCTCGAACAGCAGCGAGGCGCCTGATTTCAAAAAGGCCGGCGCGTCCCTGATGACCCGCTGCTGGATGGAGATCCCATAGGGCCCGCCGTCGAAGGCTTCGCGCGGCTCGTGTTCCAGCAGATTCGCCCGATCCTTGGCCAGGCGTCCCGTCGAAATGTACGGCGGATTGCAGACGATCATGTCCAGCCGTCCCTCCAGGCCCTGACCACCAACCGCGGCGAAGAGATCGCCCTGACACACGGTGACGCGGGAACCCAGCGTCAGGTGTTCGACGTTGCGCCGGGTCAGCGTCACACAACCGTCGGTGAGGTCGGCCGCCCACACACGCGCTTCGGGGACACGCGAGGCGAGGGCGCACGCCAGGTTGCCCGAGCCGCAACACATGTCGACGACCAGCGGGTGCACACCGATTGCCAACAGGCGCTGCAACGTTTCAAGCGCGGTCCCGCCCAGCAACTCGGTCTCGGCGCGCGGCACCAGGGCCCCCGGCGCCGCCAGCAATTCGACGCCCATGAAGGTCTGCCGGCCGCTCAGATACGCCGCGGGTGCCTCCGCGCTCATGACAGCCCCGTCTTCTGAATCTTGCCGTTCGTGCTTTTCGGCAGGCTGTCCAGAAACACCACGAAGCGCGGGACCATGAAGTTTTCCAGACGCAACTGGCATTCGCGCTGGACGTCTTTGTCGGTCAACGGCCGGGCGCCGTCGGCCAGCACCACGAAGGCCTTGACCGCCTGGCCCAGAATGTCGTCGGGCACACCGATGACGGCGACCTCTTTGACGCCTGCGATCTCCATCAGGGCGTTCTCAACTTCCTTCGGCGCGACCTTCTCACCGCGCGACTTGATCACGTCGTC
>JANXXE010000161.1 GCA_025350815.1 Myxococcales bacterium
CGAACCTATCGGTTTAGGGGCCATTCCATGTCGGACCCCGGACTTTACCGCACGAAGGACGAGCTGGAAGAATGGAAGAAGCGCGACCCGCTGCTGACGGCGCGCACACGGCTTGAAGGCCTGCGCGTGTCGACGACGGAATTCGACGCCATTGAAGAAGATGTACGGGTGGAGATCGAAGACGCGGTGAAGTTCGCCGACGACAGCCCCATCCTGGATTTCGAACGCCTCAACGACTTCACCTACACGGAGTAATCGGGACGATGCCGACAGTCAGCTATCGCGAAGCCCTGAACCAAGCCATGGCCGAGGAGATGGAGGGGGATCCCAACGTCTTCCTCATGGGTGAGGAGGTCGGCTATTACAACGGCGCCTACAAAGTTTCGCAGGGCCTGCTGGCCCGTTTCGGCGAGAAGCGAGTCATCGATACGCCAATCGCCGAGGGCGGCTTCGTCGGCGTAGGTATCGGCGCGGCGATGGTCGGGCTGCGGCCCATCATTGAATTGATGACCTGGAACTTTTCGCTGGTCGCAGCGGACCAGATCATCAACAACGCGGCCAAGATCCGACAGATGTCGGGCGGGCAGTTCACGCTACCGGTGGTGTTCCGCGGGCCGGGCGGGTCCGCCCACCAACTGGCGGCCCAGCACAGCCAGTCGACCGAGGCCTTCTGGACACACGTTCCGGGCCTGAAGGTCGTCATGCCGTCCACGCCGAAGGACGCCAAGGGTTTGCTGAAAAGCTGCATCCGGGACAACAACCCCATCGTCTTCATCGAGGGCGAGGTGTTGTACGGCGATCAGGGCGAAATACCCGAGGGCGAATACACCATCCCGATCGGTGTCGGCGAAATCAAGCGCGTCGGCACTGACGTGACGATCATCGGCTGGTCCAAGATGGCGAAGGTCGCGCTGGAAACGGCCACGCTGCTGGCCGAGCAGGGGATTTCCGCCGAGGTGGTGGACCCACGCACGCTGCGCCCGCTGGACGAGGAATTGATCGTCAGCTCGGTCAAGAAGACCGGCCGCTGCGTGATTCTGGAAGAGGGGTGGCCGTACAACGGCGTGGGGGCCGAAATCGCGTACCGCGTGGCGCGCCTGTGCTTTGACGATCTGGACCACCCGGTCGAGCGTCTGACCGGCAACGATCTGCCGATGCCGTACAACCGAAAGCTGGAACACCACTGTGTCCCCGACGCCGAACGAGCCGCCGAGCTTGTCCGCAAGGTTTTGTATCTCGACTAAAAGGTAGAAGAAACGAACATGGCCCAGATCCTGGATATGCCGCGTCTGTCCGACACCATGAAGGAAGGCGTGCTGCGCAAGTGGCACAAAAAAGAGGGCGACAAGCTGGCGCCTGGGGATGTCCTGGCCGAGGTCGACACCGACAAGGCCACGATGGATTTCGAGACCTTTGACGCCGGCGTCCTGCTGAAGCGCCTGATCGGCGATGGGGACGCGGTTCCGGTGGGATCGCCGGTGGCCATTGTGGGCAAGGTGGGCGAGGACATCACGGCGATTCTCGCCGAGGCGGCGGCGCGCAAGGGCGGCGGCGCGGCGGGCGCGGCGAAGGACAACCACGCGGCGGCCAAACCCGTTGCGGCCCCGGTGGCGAAGCCTGCGGTAGCCGCTGTGGCCAAGGCGGCGCCCGCGCAGCGTGCAGTGGCGATGGCGGCCCCCGCGACAAACGGCAAGGTTCTGGCGTCGCCCCTGGCGCGCAAGCTGGCGACCGATCTGGGCGTCGATCTGCGTGGCATCACGGGCACGGGCCCGGGCGGCCGCATCGTCGAACGCGATGTGAAGACGGCCTCCGAGGGTGGCGCAACGGCTGCACCTGTGGCGGCGGTTGCGGCGCTTGCCCCTGCGCCCGTGGCCGACGTGCCACGCGCGGACGCCCGCTTGCCCAGCCCCCTGGTTCCCGATCGGCGCAACGAACAGCGTCCGGCGTCCTGGGACGTTCCGGGACAGGATCAAACCGTGCCGCTGTCGCTGATGCGCAAGACCATCGCGCGCCGGCTGGTGGAATCGAAAACGCAGCTGCCGCATTTTTATCTGACGGCGGACGCGGATATGGACGCGGCGATGGCCTTCCGCGAGCAGGTCAAGGAAGTCCACGGCGCCAAGCTGTCCGTGAACGATTTGATCATCAAGGCGGCGGCACTGGCCCTGCGCCGCGTGCCCGAGGCAAACGCCAGCTTCACGGACGAGGCGATCATTCGCCACGCGCGCATCGACATCGGCATGGCGGTGGCGGTCGAGGACGGGCTTTTGACGCCGGTCATCCGCAGCGCGGACGTCAAGACGCTGGGGCAGATCGCCGCCGAGGCGCAGGATCTGGCCAAGCGAGCGCGCGATCGCAAGCTCAAGCCCGAGGACATGACAGGCTCGACCTTCAGCATTTCGAACCTCGGAATGCTGGGCATCAAGGACTTTGCCGCCATCATCAATCCGCCGGAAGCGGCCATTCTGGCCGTCGGGACCGTGCGCAAAGAGCCCGTCGTCCGGAACGATCAGATCGTCATCGGCCAGCGCATCTCGCTGACCCTGTCCTGTGATCACCGCGTGGTCGACGGGGCCCTGGGCGCGAAGCTTCTGGGCGCCATCATCGCGATCCTGGAACGCCCGATGACCCTGGCCTTCTAGCCGCGATGGCCGACAAGTTTGACCTGATTGTCGTGGGCGCGGGCCCGGGCGGTTACGTCGCCGCCATCCGGGCCGCGCAACTGGGGCTGAAGACGGCGTGCATCGAGCGCGAACGCCCAGGCGGTATCTGCCTGAACTGGGGCTGCATTCCGACCAAATCGCTGCTGAAATCCGCCGAGGCCATGCGTCTGGTGCAGCATGCGGCGGACTTCGGCATCCAAATCAACGGCAGCATCGGGTTCGACTGGGCCAAGGTCATCAGCCGCAGCCGCGGCGTGGCCGACAAGCTGGCCAAGGGCGTCGAATCGCTGTTTCGCAAATACGGCGTCACGCACATTGCGGGGACGGCCTCGCTGAAGGGCCGGGGCCGCCTGGAGGTCGTGACCGCGTCGGGCAAGATGGCGCTGGAAAGCCCGCGCGTCATTCTGGCGACGGGCGCGCGCGCGCGATTCCTGCCCGGCATCGAGGCGGACGGCGATCGCGTGATCACCTACCGTGAGGCGATGGTGCTGCCTGAAGTGCCCAAATCGGTGGTGGTCGTGGGCGCCGGTGCCATCGGCATCGAGTTCGCGGATTTCTGGAACGCCTTCGGCGTGCAGGTCACCGTCGTCGAGGCGGCGCCACGTATCCTGCCGATCGAAGATCAGGAGATCTCCGAGGCGTTGGCGCGCTCGCTGAAGAAGAAGGGTATGACCATCCACGCCGGCGCCAAGGTCGACAGCGTGAAGGTGTCGGGCAAGACGGTCACGACGACGATCATCGTCGCCGACGGCAAGAAAGAGGCGATCACGTCCGACCGCGTGCTGCTGGCTGTCGGGGTTCGCGCCAACACCGAAGGCTTCGGTCTTGAGGGCATGGGCGTCACGCTGGACCGCGGCTTCGTGCAGGTGGACGATCAGTACCGCACGACCAGCCCGGGCATCTGGGCCATCGGCGACTGCGCCGGCCCCCCGCTGTTGGCCCACGTGGCGATGGCGGAAGGCATCGCCTGCGTCGAGGCGATGGCGGGCAAGCACCCGCATGGCGTGAATTATGACGCTATCCCCGGCTGCACCTATTGCGATCCCGAGGTCGCGTCTATCGGCAAGACAGAGGCGCAGGCGCGCGAGGCCGGCATCGATATTTCCGTCGGCAAGTTTCCGTTTTCGGCGTCGGGCAAGGCTCTTGGCTCGGGCCACAGCGAAGGCTTCGTCAAGGTCATCACCAACAAGGCACGCGGCGAAATCGTCGGTGTGCACGCCATCGGCCACAACGTCACCGACCTCATTGCCGAGATTTCGTTGGCCATGACGTCGGAAGCGACGGCGCACGACATTCTGGCCAGCATTCACCCGCACCCCACCCTGTCCGAGGCGGTCATGGAAGCGACCGCCGCCGCGCTGGGCGAAGCCGTCCACACCTAGGGGCCACACACGATGTTCCGACTGGACGGCAAGACGGCGATCGTGACGGGGGCCGGGTCGGGTATTGGGCAAAGCATCGCGCTGCTGTTCGCGCAGCAGGGGGCGCGTGTCGCCAGCGTCGACATCAACGAATCCGAGGCGCAAAGCACGGTCAAGAAGATCACGGCTTTGGGTACGGACGCCAAGGCCGCAGCCTTCCGCTGCGATGTCACCAGCAGCGCGGAAGTCTCGGCAACATTCGACGCCGTCGCGGACGAATTGGGTGGCATCGATATCCTGGTGAATAACGCGGGCATCGCCCACGTGGGCACCGTGGCAACGACCAGCGAGGCTGATTTCGATCGCCTGTACCAGGTCAACGTCAAGGGCGCGTTCCTGTGCACGAAGGCGGCTGTCAGTCATCTGCTGGCGCGCGGGGGCGGCGTGGTGCTGAACATGGCGTCGATCGTGTCGTTGATTGGCGTCGAGGATCGCTTTGCTTATTCGATGACCAAGGGCGCGATCCTGACGATGACGTATTCGGTGGCGGTCGATTTCATGAAGAAGGGCATTCGCTGCAATTGCATCTGCCCGGCGCGCATTCACACGCCGTTTGTCGACGGCTTTATCAGCAAGAACTACCCGGGCCGCGAAACGGAGATGTTCAAGAAGTTGTCCGACTACCAGCCGCTGGGTCGCATGGGCCGGCCGGACGAGGTCGCCGCGATGGCCCTGTACCTGTGTTCCGACGAGGCCGCCTTCATCACCGGGCAGGCGTTTCCGTTGGACGGCGGCGTTCTGGTCACCTGACGTCGGGGCCCACGTACGAGCGACGCGCCGGCACCGAGACCAGGCGACGTTCCGGCAGGATGACGGCGGTCAGGCGATTGCCGTAGACGCACCCCGTGTCCAGGCCCAGCGCCCACGGGTATTGCTGCAGGCCGCGGATGGCGTCGTGCCCAAAAATGATTCGTTCCGGCCCGCGCCACACAGCGGCCCACGGCAGGCCCTCGATGCGGCGACTGGGTGCGCCGGCCGCGGTCATGCTGCGCATGTTTATCAGGTTCGCGGGATCCTGCTGGTCGAGGGGAACGCCCGGAACCGCACCGCCGTGAAGGACGACGGCCTCGGGCTGCCCGGGGCCCTCGGCGCCCAGACGCAGCAGCAACGGCAGCGATTCCAGGTACAGCCAGTCGGGCGGCGTCAGGGTTTCGATCACCTGGCGATGCTCGGGCCGGGGCGGCTTGACGTCGGGGGCCAGGGTCGCACGCCCGCGCAGCACGTGTTCGTCGTGGTTCCCGCGCACGGCCAGCGCGCCCGACTCGCGCGCCAGCTGAACGACCCCTTGCGAGTCCGGGCCCTTGGCCACCAGATCCCCGGCCAGGATCAAACGCTCGCCGCGCGTCCAGGCACACGCGCGCAGCAGGGCTTCCAGTTCCTCGCGACAGCCGTGCACGTCACCGACGACGATCGTGCGTTCCATCAGGTGGCCCGCCGATAGCGCAGTCGATCCAGCGTCACTGCGACGACGATGATCGCGCCCGTGACGATCTCTTGCACCCAGTTTGGCCATCCCATCTGCGAGCAGCCCGACTGGATCACCTGCATGATAAGCGCGCCAATAAGACAACCCGTTACCGAGCCCTCGCCCCCCGATAGGCTGCCGCCGCCGATGACGACCGCCGCGATGATGTTCAGTTCCAGACCCGTGGCGCCGGTCGGATCCCCGACGGTCAGGCGCGAGAACTGCAGCACGCCGGCCAGCCCCGCGAAGAAGCCACCCAGCACGTAGACCGCGACCTTCACCCGTCCGACCGCGATCCCGCACAGCCGGGCGGCCTGCTCGTTCGAACCCACGGCGAAGATGTGTCGGCCAAGTCGCGTGTAGCCCAGCACGCCACCGACCAGCAGCGCGCAGAGGCCCAGCAGCCACACACCGGGCGGGACCAGCAGCCACGCGTGGTCGGGCGACAGGCGCGCCAGCACGCCATTGAGCCACGACGGTGGCGCGTCGATCTTCTGATCGTGCGCCAGGCCCTTGGCCACGCCGCGCACCACCAACATAGTTCCCAGCGTGACGATGAACGGGACCACGCGAAGCTGCGTGACCAGAAGGCCGTTCAGTGCGCCACAGACAACGGCGGTCGCGATACCGCAGAGGCCACCGACCAGCGGCGGCACACCCGCCTGCATGCACGCCGCCACCACCACGGTCGTCAACGCGATCGTCGCCCCAACTGACAGGTCGATTCCCCCAGCGATGATGACGACGGTCATGCCCAGCGCTGCAATTGCCACGATGCTGGTCTGCCGCAGGATCGTCTCCAGGTTTCCCGGATCGGCAAAGCTGTAGCCCTTGCTGACCCACAGCAAGATCGTGAACAGCGCGAACGCGCCGCCCAGACCGCCAAGCGCGCCCAGGTTCTTGCGCAGGGTCATGCCGCGGCCGCGTTTCCTTTAGCGGCCTCTGCCAGCAAGATCTGTTCATCCAAACCGTCGACGGGCCGCGCGGGGCCCAGCTGGCCCCGGCACATCACGGCGATCCGATCGCAGACGCCCAGCAATTCGGGCAGGTAGCTGCTGACGACGATGACGGCTTTCGGGGGTTGATCCTTCGTCACGAGATCATCAATCAGGCGGTAGATCTGCGCCTTGCTGGCGACGTCAATTCCCCGCGTCGGCTCGTCCAGCAGCAACACGTCGACGCCGTGATACAGCAGGCGCGCGATCGCCACCTTCTGCTGGTTACCACCGGACAGCTCGCCAACTGGCTGGTCGGATCCCTCGCAGCGAACGTCGAGCTTGCGCAGCCACGCCGCCACTTCGGCCCGACGCTGAGCGGGGCGGACAATGCGCGGCAGGCGCGACAACGTCAGGTTGTCGGCGATGGAAAGTCCCAGCGCCAAACCTTCGTCCTTGCGGTTCTCACTGACCAGCGCCAGGCCCTGCTTCCAGCGCGCGGTCGGCGCGGCCGGCCCCGTATGAACACCCAGCCGCACCTGCCCGCTGGCGATCGGATCAAGCCCGGCCAGCGCACGCAAAAGTTCGGTCCGGCCGGCGCCGACGAGGCCGGCGATGCCCAGCACCTCGCCTCGGTGAAGGGTGAAACTGGCGTCGTGGGGTCGGTGCGTGCCCGACAATTTGGACACGTCCAGCAGTACCTCGCCCGGCGAGCGCGGCGAGCGGGGAAACAGCTCTTCCATGCGCCGCCCGACCATCAGCTCGACGATCTGGGCGATTTCCACGTCACTTGCGTCGCCGGTGCCCACGCTGACGCCGTCGCGCAAGACGGTGAACCTGTCCGCGATGCGTTTGGCTTCCTCGATGAAGTGGGTGATGTAGACGATGGATTGCCCCTGCTGCCGCAGCCGCGCGATCAGAGAGAACAAGGCCTCCGCGTCGGTGCGACTCAAGCTGCTGGTCGGTTCATCCAGGACCAACACGCGGCAGCCGACGGCGGCGGCGCGCGCGATTTCGACAACCTGCTGCGCGGCGGGCGACAGGGTGCTGACAATCGCCTCGGGGCGAATCGCAGACTGGTTCAACTCGACCAGTGCCTGCCGGGCGCGCTGGTTCAGATCGTCGGTACGGACCAGCCCATGACGGGTCGGCTCCATGCCCAGAAAAATGTTCTGTGCGACCGTCAGATGCGGCGCCAGCGATAGTTCCTGGTAGATCATGGCCACGCCCAACCGGCGCGCCTGGAGGGGGTTGCGGGGCGAATACGGCTGACCATCCAGGCGCAGCTGCCCCGCGTCGGGCCGGATGGCGCCCGACAGAATCTTCATCAACGTGCTTTTGCCAGCTCCGTTCTGACCCAGCAGCGCATGCACCTGCCCTGCCTGGACGACCAGATCCACACCGCCGAGGGCAGGGGTCGCCCCGAAGGATTTACAAACGCCGCGCATTTCCAGCCGCGGCGGCACCGACGTCACTCGTTCAGCCACTTTCCGAAGTCGGGGTTCAGCAGTTCCTTGCTGCGCGGCTGGTCCATGTTCTCGCGGTTGATTAGGGTCGCACCCGTATCGATCTTCGCCGGAACCTGCTTGCCCTGCAGGTGTTCCACCATTGTCTTGACGCTGACGTAGCCCATGTTGATGGGATCCTGGACGACGATGCCGTCGAGGATCCCCGTCGCCAGGGCCTCGACCAGCTTCGGCGAGCTGTCGAAACCGACGAACCGCACCTTGCCCGCGAAGCCCCCGTCCTGCAGCGCCCGCAACATCCCGAAGGTCGTCGATTCGTTGGGACAAAAGATGCCGTGAATCTTCAGTCCGTCCGGGCCTTTGTTGGCGGCCAGAAGATTCTCGCTGGCCTTGAACGCACTTTCCGTCGTCGCGCCGCCGTATTGGTTACTGCTGAGGATCTTCATCTTCTTGTGCACCGCCAACGCGTCCAGGAAGCCCTGTTCACGCGCGGCCGTACTGGCCGAGCCCTGCGCGTAACGCAGCATCACGATGTTGCCCCAGTCGCCGATGCGACGAACCAGGAAGTCACCCGCCATGCGACCCGCGAGATAGTTGTCGGTGGCCACGAAACTGACGGGGGCGGTGCTTTTCAGCGCCGAATCGAAGACAACAACCGGGATCCTCCCGCGCACGGCGTCGGTCACGACGGGCACCAGGGCTGCATCGTCCAGTGGCGCCAGCACGATGCCCTTGACGTGCATGTTCACGAAGGTCTCCATGACCTTGATCTGGTCCTCGCGGTCGTCCTCGCGCAGGGGGCCTTTCCAGATGATCTTGACGCCGAATTCTTGTGCGGCCTTTTCCGCGCCGGCGTGAACCGCCTTCCAGAATTCGTGGGTACTGCCTTTCGGGATGACGGCGATGCTGCCGCCGGACCCCTTGCAGCCGGCCAACGTCCCCATCACCAGGGCCAACACCACAAGTCCGAAAGGTCGTCTTTTCACAGCACCATACGCTAACAAAGTCGAGCGGTTGAAGCCAATTACCCGCGTTGATTGGGCGTCGCGTGGTCGACATCCGCGACGGTTTGGGGGAGATTCGCCAACGTGGATCATCTGGTCGAGACACGTTCGCGCCGCCTGCGTGTGCTGAAGGAAAACGCCAACACCGGCGCCGACAGCGCGCGGCCCGAGCCCCTGCCCCGCCACCCCGACTGGATTCGCATGAAGATGCCCGCCGGCAAGATCTTCTTCGACCTGCGCCAGCGCGTCCACGAGCTGGGCCTGCACACGGTTTGCGAAAGCGCGTCCTGCCCGAACATCGGCGAATGCTGGAACCGGCAATCGCTGACGATCATGATCCTGGGCGGCATCTGCACGCGTTCCTGCCAGTTTTGCGACGTACCCACGGGCCGCCCGCTGCCCGCCGATCCCGACGAGCCCGACCGTGTCGCCACGATCCTGGGCGAACTGGACCTGCGCCACACCGTGATCACATGTGTGGACCGCGACGATCTGAAGGACGGCGGCGCCGCGCACTGGGCCGCCACCATCAAGGCGGTCAAGCGCAAAAGTCCCGACCTGGTGCTGGAGATCTTGGCCGGAGACTTCAAGGGCGACACCGGCGCCGTCGACGTGGTCTTGGCCGCCGGGCCCGATGTTTTTGCGCACAACCTTGAAACCGTACCTCGGCTGTCACGCGCGGTGCGGGTGCAGGCCAGCTATGCACGCTCGTACGCCGTCCTGGCGCACGCCAAGCGCCGCGGCGCCATCACCAAAACGGGGTTGATGCTGGGTCTGGGCGAGCAGCTGGACGAGTTGCGTACGGTCCTGCGTGAGATCCGCGACATCGGCGTAGACATCCTGACCCTGGGGCAGTATCTGCGGCCGTCGCGCCAGCATCTGCCGGTCGCGCGCTACGTTCATCCCGACGAATTTGCGGCCCTCAAGGCCGAGGCGATCGCGATGGGTTTTCCGCACGTCGAGGCAGGGCCCATGGTGCGGTCCAGTTACCACGCCGACGGTCAGCGCGACATCGTGCGCGCACTGGCGGGTCGCGGTGCTTAGGAAATCGGCGATCCGACTGGGCGCCGGCCTGACCCTTGTGGCCTTCCTGGCGGGCGCGTGCGCAACGAAGACGCAGACCGGGGCCGCGGCTGGTGCGGGCGGCGGCGCGCTGCTTGGCGCGGGCATCGGCGCGCTACTCGGCGGGGGCAAGGGCGCCATGATCGGGGCGGGCATCGGCGCGGCGGCGGGCGCAGGCGGCGGGGCGCTGATTGGCCGCTACATGGACAAGCAGGAAAAGGCCCTCAACGAACTCAAGGGCGCCCGGGTCGAACGCCAGGGCGACAAGCTGGTCGTAAAATTCAACGCAGCGATTCTTTTCGACACCGGCAAATCCGTTCTGAAGGCAGCGTCGCAAAAGGATCTGGCCGGGTTCGCGAAGGTTCTCAAGGAATACAGGGAAACCAACATCGTCGTCGAGGGACACACCGACAACACCGGCAAGAAAAATTTCAACCGGAAGCTGTCCTCCGCGCGGGCCGAGGCCGTGGTGACCTTCTTGAACACCGAAGGCGTCGGCCGGCCCCGCATGGCCGCACGCGGAATGGCCGACGAGGTTCCGGTCAGCGACAACACGACCGAGGCGGGGCGGCAGCAAAATCGCCGGGTGCAGGTCGAAATCGCCGCCAACGAAAAACTACAGAAGCAAGACGCCGCCGCCGCCCAGAAGACGGCAGCGCAGTAGGCTCACGCCATGTCGCCGTCGACGCGCGCCAGCTGATCTTCGTAGCGACGGCCTTCGGCGGACAGATCGCTTTCGCCCAGGAAGGCCGCGTAGCTCATGAACGCCGTCAGGTAGGACGCATCCTCGACCCATGCCGGCACGTACAGCGGCAGACGCGCCAGCCCCTCGCGAACCAGACAGTCGAACAGCGGGACATCCTCGACCGCCAGCTTTCCGGCGAACAGCAGGCGCGCGAAATGGCTGTGCCCCTTGACAAGCGCGATGCGCAGGAAATTCGTCACGCGCAAAAGGCCGTCCAGATAACAAACGTCCTTGGTGAACGGTGCCCCACCGGACACAAGCCCGCCTCGAAATACGCGGCGCGCGTTGTCAAAGGCGGACGACTGGTCGTGACCCCGGTCGACGAAGAATGTGTAGACGTCCAGGAAACTGCCGCCCTCCTCCGCCATCTGGATGGCCAGGATTCGATCCGACAGGCGGCGCAGGCGCGACAGGCTGGTCGAACGCGTGAAAAATTCTGTCAACACCGCCAGTCCCTCCTGCGTGCTGGTGGTGCGCGGCGACGGAAACCCTATGAACGGCGTCAGCGGCTGCGCGCGCCCATTCAGCGCGGTGGCAACGTGCACCTGCCCCTCGTGGAATTCGATCTGAAGCAGATCCCGCGCCGAAAAGCGCGCCCCTCGCTTCAGCTTGATCTCGTCCGCGCTGGTCGTGGCGTTCGCCGCCAGGCCATCCACCAACACAACACCCACTTGCCGCCCGACAAAGAAGCGGTCGAAGCGCGCCTTCAGCAACGGGACGGCTTCCTCGGCCGTCAGCGTCGGGCGGTCCTGTTCGTCCAGCGGTGGCGCGAAGCCGGAAATCACCCGGTCGAAATGCCGCGCCAGATCCAGATTCGTCGTCTTGCGATCTGACGACAGGCTGCCCGGCCGGCCGTAAAGCTCGACCGACTGGTAGTAAAAGTCCTTCGTGCCGACAGCCATCAACATGCGGGCGGCCAGCGCCATCGACGTGCAGGTGTCTCTGACAAAACGTTCGATCTCGTTTTCACCCGTCAATCGCGCCCCGAGTGCCCGGAAACGTTCCAGTGACGTCGCCACTTCGGGCGCCACGCGATACACCGGACGGGGCAGGTCCCGCGCGCCGCCGGCAAAGAACTGTCGCTCGACCTCCTCGGGCCACGCCAGCGCGCGCAACACGCGAATCGGCTTCTGTGCGTCCGCAATCTCGGCCGACGCCTCGGCAAGCAACTGGATCAGGCGCTGGGAGACTGCCAACGCGCAGACCTACCCGACCCCGACGCGGATCCCCGCCGGCACCGAATACGTGATCCGGGCGTTGCCACCGACAATGGCCCCGCGTCCGATCACGGTGTCGCCACCCAGGATGGTTGCATTCGCGTAGATGATCACCCCGTCTTCGATGGTGGGGTGTCGCTTGTGCCGCCCCGACGAGTCGGCAGCTTCCGCCTGGCGTCGGCCTATCGACAACGCGCCGAGGGTGACGCCCTGGTACATGCGCACCGAACTGCCAATCTCCGCAGTCTCACCGACGACGATGCCGGTTCCGTGGTCAATGAAGAACGAGGCACCGATCTTGGCGCCCGGGTGGATGTCGATGCCCGTCTTGCACTTGGCCTGCTCGGTCAGCATGCGCGGGATGATCTCGGCGCCCTCCGCCAGCAACCGGTGGGCCGCCCGGTAGATCGCGATCGCATACAGGCCGGGGTAGCACGCGATAATCTCGTCTGTGCCGGTCGCCGCCGGGTCGCAGTCCAGCGCGGCCTGCACGTCCTTCAGCAACATCGCCCGGATGTCCGGAAGCGCCCCCAGCATGCGTGCGGCGATACCGTGGGCCTTCTTGCGGCAAGCGTCGACGGCGCCCACCTTGCGGCAGCGACGATGGATGCCTAGGTACACGGCCTCTTCCAGTCGCGGGGCCAGTGCGGCCAAGATTCCGGCCAGATGCGCGCGCGTGGCACCACCGGCGCCGTTGGTCTCAGGAAAGAACAGGGACATGAAATCGGCCGCGACTGCTTCGATGTCGGCGGCAGACGGCAAGCGCCCCCCAGCCGACATCGGCAGTCCCCCTTCGTCAGACACACGCAGCAGACGTTGGGCGAGCTCGTCGTAAGAGCCCTTGGGCGACTTCGGCATGCCGACAATTTACACGGTCAAGACGACATCGGGCGCTACTTTCGGGCGCTACTTTCGGAAGCGGGCTGTCGTCTCGGCCAGCTTGACCAGGACCTCGTCGAGGCGCGCCTCGGGCACCGACACGCGCGTCGGCATACCGCCGCCCAGCGCAAACAGCTTGACGAAGTCCAAACCCGAATCGAAGTCCGCCGCGATCGACAGCGCGCCCGAATCACGCACCACCGCCACCATCGCCCTTTGCTGACCGAGCAGCAGCAATTCGGTCTTGTCGTAGGGCTTCGCCGCGCCAACCTCGACATAGGCCACGGCCCCGTCGACGCGAAACCGATCGGCGATGCGCTTCGCCTCGGCCAACAATGGGTCAATCTGCCGGGCGGCGTCCTCGATCTCCTCCCAATGTTGCGGCGCCTTGGTGCGCGCGATGAGATACTGGATCACGCGGTGCTTGAGGTTCTGGTCGCGAAAGCGCGCGCGCAACGCCCGGTCGATGCGGGTGGCAATGGGGCCCGGAACGCCCTGCCGCGTGTCGACCGCGCGCGCGTCCGCGTCGGCGCCGGGATAAGGTTCGATGCCACCCAGGACCCATTTGGCGCCCGAATACAGCCCGTCGAGATCCAGGTGCACGGCGACGGTGTCCACGGGGCCGGCATGCGCCACCACCTCCGGGGTGACCATCTCGGGACACGCGCCGTGCTCGGCCTTGGTCGAAAGAACAAAGCGCGCATCCTGGGCGTAGTCGATATGCCGTTCGTGATCGTGGTGGTCGACCCACGCCGCCAGCCGCGACCCCAGGCCGTTGATGAACGGCAGGGTTACTTTCTCGAATGACGAACCGCCGCCTTCCGCCGCGAAAGCAATGTCGAGGACAGCCACGCGCCCCGCTATCGTGGCGGCCTTGGGCAACGTGCGCGGCGTCAGAAACGCGAAAACGACGCCGGCTGTTGGGGGGGAAGACATTGCGAGATCCGTCAGCATAGGCGACTGCCCCGTCGCTGCGGGGACATTCTTTTGCCGCCACATATTTGCTGCGTTTGCGGTGCAGCCCATAATCGCCGGCAGTCATGTCGCATTTGATTTCGCTTCACCTCGCCCTAACGCTGGTCGCGGCCCCCGCCGCCTCGACGGTGACACCGTTTCGCACCGAGGCCGTGCCCCGCGTGGATGCGGTGTTCGGAGACGCGGCAACCCTGCGCAAGTCCGTGGACCAGTTCCTGGCGCTGCACACCGAAATGGAAAACGTGCGGGACGCCTTCTCCACGGCCGTTCACGAGACCCTGGCCCAACTGGCGCCGCCCCTGCCCGTCGCACCGACGTCGGCGAAGACGAAGGGACGCGCCGCCACGGCCTGTCCCCCGGGCGCCGGCACCCACTATCACCGGGCGCTCGCGGCCGGCAGCCGGTACCTGAACCTGGGCCGCAGGCTGGAGACGCGATTTCGTGAGATCCGGCGCGCCGACGAGTTGGGCGATGCCGTTGGCCTGACGCCGGATTACCGCGCCAAGACCAAGCACGCGCACGAACTATACGTCGCCCTGCTGCACGACTTCCGCGACATGCATCTGGCCTTTTACGATCAGCTGGGCGCCGAGATGCGCCACGCCGGCTGCGCCACGGCAGCAGCCCCGGCAAACGCCGGTCCGGGCGACAACGACGACGCGGATCCCTCTGACCCGACGGCCTGGCAGCTTGAACCATTGCCAGCCCCGACCACCGACGCCCCGCCGAAAGCCGCCGCCGGTTTAACAGGTCCGGCCATCTGGATCGACATCGACAATTCCCACTGCGCACAGCCAAGCCGCCTGTCGATCGACGGCACGCCGCTCGGTCGTGTGGCCGGGCTCAAGAAGCTGGCGGTGCGAACCCACGCCGGACCGCGCGAGCTGTGCGTGTTGCCATCGTCCGACAAACGCAACTGCGGCGAGCCCGGGACCATCCGCCGCGCCTACCTTTACGAGGGCTGGACGCTCACGGTGCGTTGCGAGAAGTAGCCACCACGCGCCCAACGGCGGCAGGCCCTTCAACAAAAGACAACGACGTCTCGCTGGGGCGAACCAGCGGCTCGAGCACCGCCAGGTTGTGCCGGGCGTCTTCGTTGTGGGGATCCAGACGCGCGGCCTCGCGAAAATTGGCTTCTGCCTCGTGCAGCAAGCCCAGGCGAAGGGACACCACGCCAGCCAGAAAGCGCACGCCAGCATCGTCGGGATCGAGGATCTGGGCCGCACGCAGCTCGTTCAGTGCATCGGCCGACCGCCGCGCCGTGTGCAGCGCCAGCGCGTGGTTGTAGCGCACGATGGCCTTATCGGGCCGCCGCTTGACCGCGCGCCCCAGATACGACAGCGCCTCGCGCGTCTGACCCCGTCGCAACGCAATGGCACCCAGATTCGCGTACCCATCTGCCAGCATGCCGGGCAGTTGCGCGCCCTCGGTGAAAAGGCGCTCGGCCGCATCCAGCTGACCGGCGCGAAAGTAGGCTGCGCCCAATATAAAAAGCGGCCGCGGATCGGCCGGCGCCAGGCGGTGCAGGCGATCGTAATGAGCGGCGGCGCGCCGCAGATCACCCAGGCCCAGCGCCAGATCCCCGGCCAGTTTCAACGCCGCCGTATGCCGCGGCCGTCGGCGCAGGACATCTTCGTAGATGGCGGCGCCTTCGGCCATCATGCCGACGCTGACGTACGCGGCGCCAAGATCCATCCGCGAATCCACATCCTCGGGATCCAGTTTGACGACTTCTTCCAGGTCGGCGACCAGTTCCTTGCCGGCGCGCCGGGACGCCAGAACCAGCGCCAGCGCGCGCCGCGCCCGCAGATCGCCCGGACGCGCCGCCAGCACGCGCTCGAACTCCACCTGTGCGCGATCAAACTCGCCCACCTGTGACAGCAGTTCGCCGTGGATCCGCCGTGCATCCATATCCTCGGGGTCAAGCTCAAGCAGACGGGCGTAACGTTCGCGCGCCTCGGGCAGCCCCGCCGCTCGATCCAGCGCCGCCAGGGCGGCCAGCGCCGCGACATACTGCGGGCGCGCTTCCAGCGCCGATGCCCACAGCGCGCGGGCGTGACCCGGTCGCCCCGCTTCCATGTGAACAATCCCCAGGTAGCGCCGCGTCTCGGGCACCTTTGGATCGATGACCAGCGATCGGACAAAGATCTCGATCGCGCGCTCGGCACTGCGCGCCCGCGCACCCGCGCCGTGGTACTGCGCAAGGGCCCGGCCATAAAGAACGAAGGCGTAGGGATCGCGTCCGAAGGGCGCTGTCATCCACGGTCGACTGGGCGGCAGGTCAAGACCCGGCAGCGCCGCAAAGGCAGCCCGCGCCACTTGCAGGGCCACGACGGCGACGTCATCGCGCGATCCCGTGCCCGTCTTGCGAGACACCGGCTCGCCGCCTGTGCCCGCAGGCCGCAACTCGACCGTTACCTCGATCTTCCAGTCGGGCCGCCGCTGAAAACGTCCGCCTACGACCCATTTCGGGTCCGCGCCGACCGGCCGGGCACCGAAGATCGACGTCGCCCCAACAAAGCGCAGCGGCGCGTCCTGCCCGAAGCGTTCGGCTATCAAGGCCGGCGCACCGATTTCCAGGTAGTCCATCGACCGGGCCCCGTTCACGTTGGCGAACGGCTCGACCACGAAAGTCTCGCGCACCGCCGGAACCTCGGCCCCACGGGCCACCCCGGCGGTCAGACCCGTTACCGACATCGCAAACAGGGCCAGCACGCAGCAGCCCGCTGGCCGCACCCGCGGCTGTTGAAAACGCATCTGTTAATTGTGAAGCCTTTGCACGAAATGAACAAATTTATCGCCCTTTTTCCGACATGGACTTACACCTGCGACCCACGGGCGCCAGGCAAGCCCAGAAATTGACCCCGGCACCCACGGGGACCATAGAGGTGTGAAGGTCCCTTCGACATGGCGGATCGCCCGCGCATTTTTCGCTCTCTTCTTCGTATCGCAGCGCTGACGACGCTAGGCGGGCTATTGCTCGGCCTGGGACTCGGCGTGTGGGGCTATCGACAATTTCGCTCGGACTTGCCCGCAAGCCTCAGCGTCGTCACCGATTACCGCCCTCTGCGCGCAAGCCAGGTCTTCAGCGCCGACGGCGAGACCATCGGCGAGTTCTTCGTCGAAAAGCGCGTCCTTCTGCCTGTTGAACAGATCCCCGATCACGTGCGCAAGGCCTTCGTCGCGGCCGAGGACATTCGTTTTTATGCCCACCACGGCGTTGACTATCAGGGGATCGGGCGCGCCGCCTGGGCCAACCTGCGCGCGCAAAAGGTCGTACAAGGCGGCTCGACCATCACCCAGCAGGTCGCAAAACTGCTGATCCTTGGACAAGAACGGTCGCTGGCGCGCAAGATTCGCGAGGCCATGCTGGCCTATCGGATCGAAGCCCAGCTTTCAAAGAACCAGATCCTGGGCGTGTACCTGAACCACGTCTATCTTGGCCACGGCGCGTACGGGATCGCCGCTGCGGCCGCCGCCTACTTCGGCAAGCGCGTCGCCGAGTTGACCACCGCAGAGGCCGCCATGCTGGCCGCGATGCCGAAGTCCCCCAGCACGGTAACGCCATTCCAGAACTTTCCGCGCGCTCAGGCCCGGCAGCGCTACGTCATCGACCAGATGGTGACGCTGGGATTTCTGTCGGCGACGACGGCGGCCGCGGCCATCGCCGAACCGCTGGTACTGGTGTCCCGCGGGCGGGCGCTGACCAACGTCGCGGCCCCGTACTTCGTCGAAACCATCCGACGCCACGTGGCCGAACAATACGGCGACGAACAGCTGCTGGAGCGCGGCCTGCGTATCCACACGACCCTGGACATGCGCAAGCAACGCGCAGCCGAAGCGGCTGTCCGACGGGGATTGGAGGATCTCGATCGGCGCCTGGGCTTCGCCGGCCCCATCGGGCATCTGGATCCCGGGCAACGCCTGCGCCTGACCAGGGGTCGCCCGCGCGCGCTTTCGCCGGTTGGATTTTCGACCGACGACGACGAACAGTCCAGCGTGCTGGTCGCCCTGCCCGAGCCGCACGCCGCGCTGATCGACGCCACACAACCAGGCGCCCATCTGCCTGAACCCATGGCCAAATACGTCGTCGGCGAGGCGAGACTCACGGCGCGCCGAAAGCCGCCCGCCGGGCCGACTTACGTCACCGATCCCGACACGATTTACGCAGCCGTCATCGTGAACATGGGCGTCGGACCGGGCGGCGCCCGGACGATGACGCTGGCGTCGGGCGGCCTGCAAACCCGCCTCGATCCGCTGGACGAGATCCGCGCCCTTGCCTGGACGGGTCCGGCCGGCGAGCACCTGCTGGTCGGCGACGTGTTGCCGGTGAACTTTCGCGGACGCGACAAACCAAGCGCCGTTCTTTCGAATCCACCACGCGTGCAAGGCGCCCTGATCGCACTCGACCCGCACAACGGTCACCTGCTGTCGATGGTCGGCGGTTACGACTACGGCAAAAGCCAGTTCAATCGCGCCACGCAGGCCCGCCGCCAGATCGGGTCGGCGATCAAGCCTTTCATTTATGCGGCCGCCATGGATCGCGGCATGACCCCGCTGACCATCAAGTGGGATGCCCCCGTCAGATTCAAGACCGTCAGTGGCGTGTGGGCCCCGCACAACTACAAGCCGGAATACCTCGGCCCCATCACGCTGCGCACGGCCCTCGCCAAGAGCATAAACACCGTGTCCGCCCAACTGGTCGCGCAGATGGGCGTGGAAGCCGTGACCGAAACAATGAAGCACCTGGGAATCAGCTCGAAGCTGCCGCATAGCCTTTCGCTGGCGCTGGGCACCGCGGATCTTGGCCTGCAAGAGGTCGCGTATGCCCTGGCCACTTTCCCGGCCGGCGGCGAGTTGGTGAAGCCCGTCTTCATCATCCGGATCGTCGATGCCGACGGCAAAACGCTGGAGGATCACAGCGCCCTACCGCCGCGGCCGCGCGTGCTGTCGCCCGAGACGTCGTACATCGTGACGGACCTGATGAAGGGCGTGGTCGAGGCGGGCACCGGCCGGAAGGCGCGGGATCTCGGCCGCCCAGCCGGGGGCAAGACCGGGACGTCGACCAATTACCGGGACGCCTGGTTCTACGGCTTCACGCCCGACATCGTTTGCGGCGTTTGGGTCGGCCGCGACGACTTCAAACCCATTGGACATGACGCCACCGGCGGGCAAATAGCCGTGCCCATCTGGCTTTCCTACATGCAGGAGGCCGTGCGCGGCACCGCCGTCCACGATTTTACGCCGCCGCCGGGTATAATCCTGGCGCGCGCCAATCCCGAGACCGGCCTGCCAGCCCCGCCGGAAGATCCGAAAAGTCGTCTGATGCCATTCAAGCGCGGAACCCTGCCGGGCTCGTTCAAGGGCGATTCGCGGGGCGCGCGCTTCTCCGATGAAAAATTCTAATCCACACGGCCACCACGGCCACCACGGCCATCAGCCCGCATCGGATATCCGGGCGGCCAGTTGCCCGATGGAACCCGACAACCACGCGGTCGCTGCCCACGCGCCCACTCGGGCCAGGGCCGCCGCGGTTCGCCGCGTATTTCTGATTACGCTGGCGCTCAATCTGCTGGTCGCGGTGGTCAAGGGCGTCTACAGCCTGGTGTCCGGCTCGCTGACCCTGGGCGCCGACACGATCCATTCCGTCCTCGACGGATCCTCGAACGTCCTGGCGCTGCTGGGTATGCATTTTTCTTCGGCCCCGGCCGACGCTGGACATCCCTACGGACACCGCAAGGTCGAAATCCTGGCGGCCTTGGGCATCGGCGTTCTAATCGCGATTGGCTTGTTCGAAATCGCCAGTTCGGCCGTTGCCGCCTTGCTGGGCCACCGTCCAGCGCCCGTCGTGGGTTGGACCGGGTTTGTGCTGGTCGGCGCCACGATGGTGGTGAACTTCTTCGTCGCGCGCTACGAGCACCGCAGGGGGCACGAACTCGTCAGCCCCTTGCTGTCAGCTGACGCCCGCCACACCCACGCCGATCTCTACGCGTCAGCCGCGGTTCTGGTTTCGTTCGTCGGCGCGCGCGCCGGCCTTTCGTGGACCGACGGCGCCGGCAGCTTGGTACTGGTTGTCTTGGTCGGACGCGTGGCCTGGGAGGTTTTCCGCGACAACATCCCGTCGCTGCTGGACGCCGCCGTCCTCGATCCGGCCCGCGTGACGGCAATCGCCGGCGAAATTGCGGGCGTGAAAAATATTCACCGCGTCCGATCGCGCGGAACCCGCTGGGCAGTCGAAGTTGACCTACACATGCAGGTGGACGCCGACATGAAGGTGGAGGATGCGCATCGAATCGCGCACCTTGTGGAGGACGAATTGCGCTCGAAGCTGCCCGAACTGACCGACGTCGTCGTGCACGTCGAGCCCATTACACCGAGCTGAAATCAGCCGTCACCGTCGGTGGGTCCGCGCAGCCCGCCGCGTGTGCAAACCCGTCCGCAAAGACCCGTCGGCAACCACACCAAATGTGCCGACGCAAAAATTTCCTCTAAATTTCCACGCCCTACATCCGAGTATTAATTTGCCCTCGCATGATCGCTCATCTTGACACCATGTGCGCGACCATTAAGATAGCGAGCGGCGTAGCACAAACTTCCCGACGACAGATGCCCCTAAACAACGATTGCACGGCGGGAACAACATCGATAGCGAGCTAAGTCTCGCGGAGGATGAGATGCAAGGATTCGCAGAGTTCATTGAAAAGGGCGGGCAGTTTATGTACATCAACCTCGCCACATCGGTGCTCGTCATGGCGATCATCGCGGACCGGGCGATCTTCTTCCTCGGAAAGGGCAGCGTGAACGCGCGCGCCTTCCTTGAGCAGATCCGCAAACTGGTCCTGGCGAACAACGTCGATCGCGCCGTCAAGCTCTGCTCTGCGACGACAGCCCCGGTCGCCCAGGTCGCCCGCGCGGGCCTTCAGCGCATGCACCGTGGCGAAATCGCCATAGCGCAGTCGATCGAAGAGACGCTGGTCGACGTCACGCCGATGTTGAAGAAGCGCATCCAGGTTCTGTGGTCTCTGGCGAACATCGCGACCCTGATCGGTCTGCTGGGAACAGTTACCGGTCTCATCAAGGCATTCGGCGCCGTCGCGGCCGCCAAGCCCGAAGAACGAACCGCCCTGTTGGCGAACGGTATTTCAGAAGCGCTCAATAACACCGCCATGGGTCTTGGTATCGCCGTCAGCTGTATCATCGCCCACGCAATCCTGTCGGCCGCTTCCAAGAAGCAGTCGTCGGATCTAGAAGGCTTCGCCCTGAAGATCGAAAACCTTCTGGCCGAGTCCGCCGCATCCGGCACCGCACCGGCGGCTGGTCAGGCGCACTAACCATTGCGTCCCGGGCAAATTCCCTGTCGAACGATGATTCTAGGAGGGCCAGGTCGCGATGACTAGACGGCAAGTCAAGGCCGCCATGCGGAAGTTGCGCGAGGCGAACGAAGAGATCGAAGAGGAAGGTGGCGAAATCAACCTTGTCCCTTACATGGACATCGTTACCAACATCATCATCTTTCTCCTCGCCTCGGTCGTGAATCAGGTCCCGCTGGGCAACATCAACGTGTCCCTGCCCAGCATCTCCAACGGCGGTGGCGCCTCCAACCAGGACGCCCCGCCCCCGGAGAAGCCCCCTTTGAACCTGACCGTCACAGTGGGTGCCACCGGGTTCATCATCGCAGGGTCCGGTAACGTACTTCCGCCCATTCCCAAGCTGGACGGGAAGTACGACTACAAGGCGCTGACCAAGAAGCTGATGGAGATCAAGAAGGCGCCCGGCAATTCCGGCGAGACCAAGGCCACCTTTAACGCCGACGCCGTCACGGAGTACGAGACAGTGGTCACCACCCTGGACGCCATGAGAGAGGACGACAAGGGGGGGCTCCTCTTCCCGGACGTCGTCTTCGCGGCCGGAATCCTGTAGGAGGCCTAGTACATGTCCGCCGCCGCTGAGCCGCACAAAAAGTCCCTGAATGAAATGACCCGGCTGGCCGGGAAGAAGGCCATCCGCAGCTTCGCGCGCAAGCTGGCCGAACCGGAGACCATCAAAGATCTGAACATCACGCCCATGATGGACATGATGACGATCATTTTGGTCTTTCTTCTGAAATCCTTCTCGGCGTCGTCCAGCACCATCACCTTCGATCAGAACCTGAAGGTACCCCGCTCGATCACGCAACTGAAGGTCAAGGAAGCCGCCACCGTCACGGTGACAAAGAAGATCATCATGGTCGATGGCGAGCCCCTGGCGCCCATCACCAACGGCAAGGTCGACCCGAAGGACAAGCCCGACGGCGAGAACGGCTACAAGATTGCCCCGCTAGCGGATTACCTGGAAAAGGTCGCGAAGAAAGAGAAGAAGGTCGCCGAGCTGACGGGGCAGAAGTTCGAAGCCATGCTGATGATCGTCGCTGACCAGAACACGAACTACCGCCTGTTGACCGAGGTGCTGTATTCGTCCGGTCAGGCCGGCTACGCGAACTACCGCTTGCTCGTTCTCAAATCCAAGGAGTAGCCCGCCCGGGCGCGGGGCCTTCCGTGCCTTTTTGAGATCGTCCGCTTTATCACGGCTATAGCGTTCTGCGTGGCTCGTGTGATAGACCCCATCGGAAACATGGGTGAAACAGTGCACGCGGGCGGGGAGGCAAGTCTGATTCTCCCCGATTTGGGTTCGGTGAACTTCCTCGGTGGGGTCGCCGGAGATCGCCTCCTCCTCGGGGGCTTGCTGGTTTGCCTGGCTGGCCTGGCGTTCGGCCTGGTCATCTACAAGCAGTTAAGAAATCTGCCCGTGCATAAGGCCATGCGGGAGATTTCCGAGCTGATTTACGAGACCTGCAAGACCTACTTGCTGACGCAGGGGAAATTTATCCTGCTGTTGGAGATCTTTATCGGCGCCATCATGGTGGTGTATTTCGGCTTCCTGGAGAAATTGCCGGCCATGAGGGTGGCCGTCATCCTGGCTTTCAGTTTGGTCGGCATCGCGGGCAGCTACGGGGTGGCCTGGTTCGGCATCCGCGTGAACACCTTCGCGAATTCCCGTACGGCCTTCGCCAGCCTCAAGGGCAAGCCCTACCCGCTTTACGCCATTCCCCTGCGCGCCGGCATGAGCATCGGCATGTTGCTCATCAGCACGGAACTTCTGATGATGCTGGCGATCTTGTTGTTCGTCCCCGGTGAATACGCCGGCAACTGCTTCATCGGCTTCGCTATTGGCGAATCCCTGGGCGCCTCGGCCCTGCGCATCGCGGGCGGTATCTTCACCAAAATCGCCGACATCGGCTCGGATCTCATGAAGATCGTCTTCAACATCAAGGAAGACGACGCGCGCAACCCGGGGGTCATCGCGGACTGCACGGGCGACAATGCCGGTGACTCGGTCGGCCCCAGCGCCGACGGTTTCGAGACCTACGGCGTCACCGGCGTGGCGCTGATCTCGTTCATTCTGCTGGCCGTTCACGATCCGATCGTCCGGGTGAAGCTGCTGGTCTGGATCTTTGTCATGCGCATCACCATGATCTTGGCCAGCGGGGTTTCCTACCTGGTCAACGAACTTCTGGCCAAGGCCCGCTACGGCAACGCCGCCAAGATGAACTTCGAGGCGCCCCTGACGCAGCTGGTGTGGCTGACGTCGCTGGTTTCGGTCGCCACGACCTACCTGGTGTCCTACATCCTGATTCCGGATCTCGGCGACGGAACGTTGTGGTGGAAGCTGTCGACCATCATCACCTGCGGCACCCTGGCCGGCGCCATCATTCCCGAGGTCGTGAAGGTCTTCACGTCGACCGCTTCGGCGCACGTCCGCGAAGTCGTGACGGCATCGCGCGAGGGTGGCGCGTCGTTGAACGTGCTGGCCGGTCTGACCGCGGGCAATTTCAGCGCCTACTGGCTGGGCATGGTCATCGTGGCCCTGATGGGCATCGCCTACGCCGTCAGCGGCCTTGGACTCGAAGCCCTGATGAGCGCCGAGGCTGTGTTCGCCTTCGGTCTGGTGGCCTTCGGCTTCCTGGGGATGGGGCCGGTCACCATCGCGGTTGATTCCTACGGCCCCGTGACCGACAACGCGCAGTCAGTTTACGAGCTGTCGTTGATCGAGACCATCCCCGACATCAGCGCCGAGTTGAAGAAGGACTTCGGCTTCGACGTGGACTTCAAGAACGCCAAGCACCTGCTGGAGGAAAACGACGGCGCTGGCAATACCTTCAAGGCAACGGCCAAGCCCGTGTTGATCGGCACCGCGGTGGTCGGCGCGACGACACTGATCTTCTCGATCATCGTGCTTTTGACCCACGGTCTGCAGCCCGAGCTAATCAAGAACCTGTCCTTGATGCACGCGCCCTTTCTGCTGGGCCTGATCAGCGGCGGCGCCATGATTTACTGGTTCACGGGCGCGTCCACGCAGGCGGTGTCGACGGGCGCCTACCGCGCGGTCGAGTTCATCACGGCGAACATCAAGCTGGACGCGGTCGAAAAGGCGTCCACCGAAGACAGCAAGAAGGTCGTCGAGATCTGCACGATCTACGCGCAGCGGGGCATGTTCAACATCTTCCTGACCATCTTCTTCAGCACGCTGGGTTTTGCCTGCGTCGAGCCGTACTTCTTCATTGGCTACCTGATCTCGATCGCCCTGTTCGGACTGTTCCAGGCCCTGTTCATGGCCAACGCGGGCGGCGCCTGGGACAACGCCAAGAAACTGGTCGAGGTCGAGCTGAAGGAAAAGGGCACGCCCCTGCACGCCGCCAGCGTGGTCGGCGACACGGTGGGCGATCCGTTCAAGGACACGTCATCGGTGGCCATGAACCCGGTCATCAAGTTCACCACCCTCTTCGGCCTGCTGGCGGTCCAGTTGGCGGTGCGCCTGGATCGCAGCGTGAGCGCGGTGCTGGCCGGCGTCTTCCTGTTGCTGTCGATGTACTTCGTGTGGCGATCGTTCTACGGCATGCGCATCGGGTCCGTGGCCATCAAGTCGGCGGCCACCGCGGCCGGGGTCGATCAGCCTAGCGCGGAAGCGACCTGAGATAGCGCAACGCCGGGCCGACCAGCGGCGCCACGGCCGCCAGCAGGACAAGTCCCGCCAGCTGACCCGGGCCCGCGCCCAGAAGGGCAATGGCCGCACCGGACGTGGCGAGGACCGGGATGCTCCAGCTGCGCAGGCGAACGAGGCCCGCCACACCAGCCAGCGCCGCCGCGCCCAGTCCCAGCGCAAACAGGGCGGCCCCCTGCCCGTCCTTGGGTCCGAGCGCCCACAGAATCAGCGACGGCAAGGACGCCGACGCCCGTGTCACGGCCTTGCGCAGACGCGCGACCCCGAATTCGTCCATGGCATAGCGTTCACGCCAGGCTGGCTGCAAGTCGTAGCGGGCTGCCATCTGCGGGCCCAGCAGCGCCAGCACGACCAGCCCGTGCAGGCCCGTGTACACGCCCAGCGCCGGATGCCAGCCCAGGCTGACCAGTCCGACCAGGCCGACCATGGAACCCGACCAGCCAAGGCCAGATGCCACCCAGCGCGCCCAGAACCAATCGGCAGCCAGCGCCACGAACGCCAGCAGGTAGCACGCGGACAGCGCCAGGAAGGCGGGGCCCCAGTCGGGCGGCGCACCGAGGCCGACCAGAAGATAGACCGTCGCGAAGAAACTGAGCGACAGAAGGGCCACGGCGACCCGCAGCTTCTCGTGGCCCATCGCTAAAGGGGACCTGCGGCGCGGACTTCGGGCGAGCAACTGGCGGCGTAAAGCTCGAAGTTCTTCTTGAACAGCTGGGCAAGTTCGCGCGCGCGGGCGTCGTAGGCGCCGGGATCGGCCCAGGTGGCGCGGGGCTGTAGGACCTCGGCCGGCACGCCGGGGCAGCTGACGGGCACACCGACGCCGAAGATCGGATCCGGTGCCAACGGCACGCTGTCCAGGGCACCCGACAGAATCGCCGAGACAACCGCACGGGAGATCTCGATGCGCATGCGCTTGCCGACGCCGTAAGGTCCCCCTGACCAGCCGGTGTTCACCAACCAGCACGCAGCCTCGTGGCCCGCCAGGCGCCGTCCCAGCAATTCGGCGTAGCGCATCGGGTGCATGGGCAGAAACGGTCCGCCAAAACACGGCGAGAACGTCGCCTTCGGCTCGGTGACGCCAGTCTCCGTGCCGGCCACCTTGGCCGTATAGCCCGAGATGTAGTGGTACATGGCTTGCTCTGGGGTCAACCGCGCCACCGGGGGCAGGACACCGAAGGCGTCGGCGGTCAAAAAGACCACGTTCTTGGGATGCGGCCCCACGCCGGGCATACGGCAACCCGGCATGAAGAACACCGGGTAGCTGGCGCGGGTGTTCTCGGTGATGGACTGGTCGCTGAAATCGGGCAGCCGGGTGGCAGGATCCATGACGACGTTCTCAAGAACGGATCCGAAGCGAATGGCGTCGAAGATCTGCGGCTCGTTCTGGCGCGAAAGATTGATGCATTTGGCGTAGCAGCCGCCCTCGATGTTGAAGACTCCGTCGTCGCTCCAACCGGTCTCGTCGTCGCCAATCAGATCGCGATTCGGGTCCGCCGACAGCGTCGTCTTGCCCGTGCCCGAAAGGCCAAAGAACAACGCCGCGTCGTTCTTTCGCCCCACATTGGCCGAGCAATGCATCGTCAGCACGCCCTTGCGCGGCAGCAAGTAGTTCATCACCGAGAAGATGGTCTTCTTGACCTCGCCGGCGTATTCCGTGCCGAGAACCAGCGCGATGCCCCGATCCAGATCCAGGCCCACGAAGGTGTCCGAGCGAACTCCGGCGGCCGCGCCCCCCGCCGCCAGTGAACCGGCCTGAATGACGGTGAACGCCGCCTTGTGTCCTGCCAGTTCGTCGGCGGTCGGACGCAGGAACAGGGTGCGTGCAAACAAGGAATGCCAGGCCTTTTCACTGACCACACGGATGGGAACCCGGTGGGTCGGCGAGGCGCCGGCAAAACCCTCGAAGACAAACAGATCGTTGCTGTTCAGGTGTGCCAGCGCCTTGGCCAGCAGGCCGTCGAAGACCTCGGGCGCAACCGGATTGTTGACGGCGCCCCACCACACGTCGGCCTCGGTGGTCGCTGTCCTGACGACGTATTTGTCCAGAGGCGACCGACCCGTCTTGGCGCCCGTACGAACCACCAAGGCGCCGTTGTCGGCAAAGGTCCCCTCACCGCGCTGGATGGCCAGTTCCACCAGCGGACTTGACCGTAGATTGGCATACACGCGACCCGAACACTGGCTCAGCAACTCATCGACACCGCTCGACTTCGCCATGCGCAGTCTCGATTATACGGGACGCGTTCGCACCCCGCCAAAATCGCTGCGCGCAAAAGGTAGGACCACGGGCCGGCTGGTGACGGTCCGGATCACCCGCGCGGCGGGGCCAGCGACGCCAGGTCCAGGGGGTACGCCATCCCCAGCACCACGTTATACGGCGCCTGCACCGGGCCGTAGGCGACGCCCGGCGAACGCAGACCCACGTCAATGCCCACATCGACGGTCAGCCCCCCTGCGGTACGCGCACGCAAGGCGAAAGTAACGGACATCTGGTCCCGGTTGTCGCGGCACGCCCGCCTGTCGATCGCGGTCACGCCCGCCGCACACAAGCCGGCACGGTAGCCCGGGGGCGCGGCATCCGCGGGTGCCGTGACGAAATCCACGTGGTATTCGAGCAGCGGCTGCAACGAAAAACCCGCGGAGGCGCGCGAAGGGACATCCAGCGCGAAAACGGTGCGGATCCGATCGCGGGCCAGTCCGTAGGCGAACGAGGACACGGCTTGCGACCCGCCGGGCAGGTGTGACAGGTCCTGAAGGTGGGTCGAGTTATCCAGGTAGAAGCCGCCGCCGAGGTGAAAGCGCAACGGGACATCGCTGACCTCGCGCAGATCGAAGCCGCCAAGAGCGCCCATCCAGACCGACGTCGCGCCAGGTTCGAAGCCACCGCCCGTGACCGCCGACAAGAAGCGCAAACTGAGCTCGGCACCGGCGTGAAAGCCGCGCGACAGCGGGCGCGCGAACTTCGATCCGACAACGAGATCGCCGAGCGATCGGATGGTCTCCGGGTCCGCGCGGTCAGGTTCGGTGGCCCGCTGATTCCGGTTCGAGGCGCCGTACAGCGCGGCGAAAACTTCCAGGAAACGAACCGGCGTGTAGCCCAGCGCCAGCACGCCACGCAAGCGCAGATCGCGGTCACCGTCGACGACCAGGTCGGACCCGCGGGCGTACTCGCCGTGAAGCCCCAGCCGCAGGTGGTGGGGTGATCCGGTCTCGGCCGTACCGACGTGATACAAACCCGCCGACCCATCAACCGACGGCAGCGGCTCGGGCGCGGTGTCCTGGGCGGCTGCCACCCGGATCAGGTTCAGAAGAACAAGCCCCGATACGACCGTCGCTTGCCTCACCATCGCCATCCTTCGTAACCCACAGTCCGGACGCCGGGTGACGAAAAGTGCAAAAAACGCGGCGCGTCTCAAATTGGCGATTGCAGGCCCGCGGAAGTCGTGTAAAAAGATGGCCTGCGAATGCCGACCACCATCGA
>JANXXE010000176.1 GCA_025350815.1 Myxococcales bacterium
CCCTGAATCTGGAGGAAATGCGACGCATGTATCTGGATGCAGGCGGCAAGCCCTGGTACGTCACAGACACCGTGGGGGCCAAATGAAACTGCCCCTTGCCATTTGCGCCTTGCTGATCACGACGACCGCCTTTGCCCAAACACCGGACATCGCGCGCTACCAGCACCTGGGCGCCGCGACCTGTGCCTCCAGCGTGTGCCACGGCAAGATTGCCGCGCAGCCGGGCCGCAACGTTGCGCTGAACGAATACGGAATCTGGGCCAAGGAGGACGTGCATTCGCGCGCCTACCACGCGCTTGAAGCGCCCCTTTCGAAACGAATTGCCGCGAACATGGGCATCGGCAATCCCACCACGGAAAAGATCTGTCTGGACTGCCACGCCGACAACGTGCCCAAGAACCGGCGCGGTCCGCGTTTCCAGCTTAGCGATGGTGTCGGCTGCGAGGCCTGCCACGGTGGTTCCGAAAAATGGATTGAGGGCCACGCGGCGGCGTCCCGCACGCACAAGGAGAACCTGGCCCAGGGCATGTATCCCAGCGAGCAGCCCGTGCAACGGGCCGAGTTGTGCCTGTCCTGTCATCTGGGCACCAAGGACAAATTTGCCACGCACATGATCATGGCGGCGGGCCACCCTCGACTGGCCTTCGAGTTGGAGGCCTATACAACCAACCAGCCGGCGCACTTTAGCGTCGACGCCGACTACAAGCAGCGCAAGGGAGCCATCACCGGGATGAACCTGTGGCTGACCGGGCAGATCGAAAGCGCCCGCGGCCTGCTGCTGCTCGCTCGCAGCGACGTGCTTCATCCCGTCGGCATCGTGCCCGAATTCGCGCTGTACGACTGCCACAGCTGCCACCACCCGATGGATCGCCTGCGCGGCAACAAGCAGGGCCCCGCCGCGGGCAGCAAGACCGGCGGGTTGCGGTTACAGACGCAGAATCTGGTCATGCTGCAGGCGGCCCTCGAAAAGGTCGACCCGCAGGCCCGGGGCGAGCTGACGACGCTGACCGTCGCCCTGATATCGGCGGGCCAGCGCGACGTCGCTGCGCTGAATGCCGCGGCGGATGCGTTGCTGGCGTGGCTCAAGGTGCGCGAGCCGCTGTCCAGGCGGGCTTTCTCACGCGCGGAGATCCTGGATGTCCGCAAGCTTCTGCTGCGCGACGCCGCGGCCGACAAGGTGGGCGACTACGCCGTTGCCGAACAGATTGTTCTTGGCGTGGAAAGCCTCAGCTATGCCCTTGGCGATCGCAACGCGAAGAAGGCCGCCCTCGACAAGCTGTACGCGGCCGTCAAGGACGGCACGACCTTCGTCCCGACGCAGTTCGCCGCCGCCGCCAAGATCGCCCTGACCAAGTTCTGAACACGGCGGGCGCCCCCTTAGTTGATGCTGGCAGATCGACGCAGCCCCCCCCGATTGCGTTTTCTGGACAAATGCCGACATTCATACACACTGTGTGTTATGTCAGCAAAAGACCTACATACAGCACGGCCAATGACCCTGGGTGGTTCGGTGGATTTCAGCGAAGACGACCAGGAGGATCTGTCCTTCTGTAGTCCCCTGGAACGCCATTTCTTCGAGAAGGCCCAGGCGCGGACGGACGCCGGCGAGACCATGGACGACGAAGGTCCCGCGGACGGCACGCGCCGAACCGGGACCATGCAGGCGATGGCGCGCAGTGCCTCTCGCTGCCGCGTCTCGTTTCGCTAGCGCCCCACCCGCACGGCACGCCCCGCCCTATTTCGTCGTGACCTGACCGGTCGCGTACGCGACGAACTTGCCCTTCAGAAGCTGGCCCACCTTGATAATGTACGTCCGACCCTTGTTGAAGCCCTGGTCCGGTTCCAGATCGTGGGTATCGACGAAGACCAGACAAGCCTGATCGTTCGGCGCCGAGTACTGGTCGACCATGCTGGTCATGTCGCCGTGCTCGAAATATTCGATCGTCATCGGACCCTTCAAGGCGGGCTTCTTGAACACCGCCAGAAAGCTGATGGTCCACGGCCCGTCCTTGGTCTTGCTGGCCACCTCGCCTGGGGCCTTGTGCGATTCCAGCCACGCGCGCAGCGGCGCACCGCTGACCGACCGGATGGAATCGTCCTGGACCCAGACCTTGCCCCCGTATGACTTCGCGATGGCGACGTTTGGATCCGCGGCTTCCGCTGGTGCCTGGGGCGCGCGCGTCTTCATGGTGGCTGCCGCAGATCTACCAGAATTCGCGGAAGAAAGTCGCTTGGCCATCCACCCATCGCCTATACTGGGCGGCCCATGGCCGGGCCAACCTTCTCGATCGGCGACAGATCCGTCGGAACGGGCCATCCGTGTTTCGTCGTGGGCGAGGTCGCGCAGGCCCATGACGGCAGTCTGGGCGCGGCGCACGCGTATATCGACGCCATCGCGGCCGCCGGCGCCGACGCGGTAAAATTCCAGACGCATATCGCCGCCGCGGAAAGCACCGCCGCCGAGCCGTGGCGGGTCAAATTCAGCCGGCAGGACGCGACGCGATTCGATTACTGGAAGCGCATGGAATTCACGCCCGAACAATGGGCCGGCCTGCGCCAGCACGCGATGGACAAGAAGCTAGTCTTTCTGTCGTCGCCCTTTTCGATCGAGGCTATGCGTCTGCTGACCGCCCTTGATGTGCCTGCGTGGAAAGTCGGTGCGGGCGAGATCACGAACCTGCCATTGATTCGCGCCATGGCACAGACGCGCCGGCCCGTGCTGCTGTCCAGCGGGATGTGCACCTGGGAAGAACTGGACGACGCCGTTGGGTGCGCGCGCAAGGAAGGCAGCGACGTCGGGGTTTACCAGTGCACGACCGCCTACCCCTGCCCGCCCGAGTCCCTGGGTCTGAACGTGATGCCCGAACTGCGCGCGCGTTACGGCTGCCCGGTGGGGCTGTCCGATCACTCGGGCACTATCTTCGCGGGGCTGGCTGCGGCCAGTCTGGGCGCGAATCTTCTGGAGGTTCACGTGGTTTTCGCGCGCGAATGCTTCGGCCCCGACACGCCCGCGTCAGTGACGGTGCCCGAGTTGTCGCAACTGATGACGGGCATACGATTCATCGACAAGGCGCTTTCCAACCCCGTCGACAAGGAAGCCAACGCCGCCAAGTTGCAGGCTTTGCGCAACACTTTTGGCAAAAGTCTGGTCGCGACGCGCGCGCTGCCGGCCGGGCTGGTCCTCGGCGACGCGGAGATAACGTTGAAGAAGCCCGGCACGGGGCTGCCGGCCAAGAAGCTGGAGGCGGTCCTCGGCCGCAAATTGCGGCGCGCGCTGGCCGCTGATGAACAGGTGAAGGAGGAAGATCTCGAGTGAAACGTCGTCGCGTCTGTGTCGTCGTCGCATCGCGGGCCAATTACGGGCGCATCAAGACCGCGATGCGCGCCATCAAGGAACATCCCGACCTGGAACTGCAGCTTCTGGTCGCGGCATCCGCGGTGTTGCAGCGATTCGGCAATACGCTGGACGTGATCCGCAACGACGGCTTCGAGCCGGATGCGACGGTCCACCTGATTATCGAGGGTGAAAACCCCACGACGATGGCCAAATCAACGGGCCTGGCGATCATCGAACTGGCGACTGCGTTCGACAACATGAAGCCGGACGTTGTCGTGACCGTCGCTGATCGTTTCGAGACGATGGCGACCGCCGTCGCGGCCAGCTACATGAACATTCCCCTGGCCCACACGCAGGGCGGCGAAATCAGCGGATCGCTGGACGAATCGGTGCGGCACGCGATCACCAAACTGGCGCACATCCATTTTCCCGCCACCGAACTGTCGAAGGAACGCCTGATTCGCATGGGCGAGGATCCGTCCACGATCTTCATGACGGGCTGCCCGGCCATGGACATCGTCGCCGAGACGCGCAAGACGCTGGACCTTGAACGCATGATGAACACGGGTGGTGTGGGGCCGACGCTGGACCTGCGCCAGGGCTATTTCCTGGTGCTGCAACACCCGGTCACGACGGAATACGGCCAGGGCCGGCGGCAGGTCGAGGAAACGCTGCACGCCATCCACGATCTGGGACGCCCCACGCTGTGGCTGTGGCCCAATGTCGATGCCGGCTCGGACGACGTCTCGAAGGGCATCCGATCCTTCCGCGAAACACGTCAGGCGCAGAACGTTCACTTCTTCAAGAACTTCTCGCCCGAGGACTACGTCGCCATCATGAGCAATTCATTGTGCATCGTCGGCAATTCGTCGTCGGGCATCCGCGAGGCGGCCTTCCTGGGGGTGCCGTGCGTGAACGTCGGTACGCGGCAGTCCGGGCGCGAACGCGGCAAGAACGTGATGGACGTGGCGTACGACCGCCAGGAGATCAAGAACGCCATCCAGGCGCAGCTGGCAGTGAAGCGCTACGCACCTGACCACCGATTCGGCGACGGAACCGCCGGCAAGAAGATGGCGGACGTATTGGCCGTCGTGAAGCCGTCGGTACAGAAGCGCCTGAGTTACTGAAGCGCGGGCAGCGGGACGCCGGCTGCGGCAAGCTGGCGTTCGACGGTGCCGGCCCAGTCCTTGTTGGCCAGGGGACTGGCGGGGCTGGGGTGAAGGATCGAAGTCACGGTCACCGAATTAGCCCCCAGAACGGCCCGCGCCCGCGCCGTCGCGAACGCGCCGATGCCGACGACGAAAGTCGGCCGCAAGAGATTCACGGTCAAGCGCAGAGCCTCGTCGCAGCACTCAAAAAGCCGCGCCTGCTCGTTCGCAGGCAACTTGTCGGGGGTGCGGTTGCGACCGCTGTCCTCGACAAACGCCAGCGGGCAGTAATTGACTACGAAGAAATCTTTGAAGAAGCGTTCTGGCGTGCCAAACCGCGTGCGCGCCCAGCCCCACAGGCGCGTCCCGCTGACCTCGGTGCGGGTGCAGGCAAGGCCCTGGATCGGGCGACGGGGGTGCTGTCGCTTCGGTTGCTCGACCGCGCCGCCGATGTCCATCCAGTCGCGCACCATCGACACGTCGCCGAAAGGCACGCCCGTCTGCACCATGCCGAACGGACCGGGGTTCATGCCCAGACAGACGACACGCTTGTGACCGCTGCCGAAACGCCGCAGGTAGCTTTCGTGCACGGCCGCCGCATAGGTCAGCGGGTTGTAGACGTGGGTCACCGGCGGGGCGAACTGCAGTTTGTCCACCCGGCGCGCCAGCGCGCGGCTTATGTCGACCAGGGTCATGCAGGGACATCTACCGCAAAAGCGCGCCGCGGATCCGTTGCTGCCATATAGTGGCGCCATGCCTTCGGACCTTGCAGGACGCAGCATCGTGGTGACCGGCGGCCGCGGGGGCCTGGGCGGCGCTGTCGTCGACGCCCTGGTGGCGGCGGGGGCGACCTGCCATCTGCCACAGCGGGGCGCCACATCGGGGCAGTCACCTGCGCGCGAATCGGTGCGCGTGACAACTGGCGTTGACCTGGGCGACGAGGCGGCGGTGACAGCCTTCTACGCGGGCCTACCAGCCATCTGGGCGTCGGTGCATCTGGCGGGTGGCTTCGCCGCGGCCCCCTTCACCGACACGACGCTGGCCATTCTGCGGGGGCAATTGGACATCAACCTGACCACCGCATTTCTGTGCTGCCGCGAGGCGATTCGGAAAATGCGTCAGAACCCCGGCCCCGATCGCGGGCGCATCGTCAACGTCAGCGCACGCGCGGCCCTGGTGCCGTCCGGCGGGACCGTCGCCTACAGCCTGTCGAAGGCAGCGGTGAACATGCTGACGCAGACCTTGGCCGAGGAACTGAAATCCGAAGGCATCGCCGTGAACGCCATCGCGCCTGCAACCATCGACACTGCGACGAACCGCGCGGCAATGCCCGGGGCCACCCACGATACCTGGGCCAAGCCGGCGGACATCGCGCAAGCCGTCGCCTGGCTGGTGTCACCGCGCGACCGCGTGACGTCGGGCGCGCTGATTCCCGTCTACGGCACCGCGGGCTAGGATCGCCGCTGGCTACGCGAAGTGCTTCTGCAGCGGCAGCAGACAGAATTTCAGCCAGCGCTCGCGGTACCAGTCGGCCTGGCCGAACGGAAGTCCCGTGTGCAGAAGGGTGACCAACGTACCGCGGGCCGTTTCCTCGAACCTCAGTTCCAGCCGCGAATCGGGACTGTCCGATGGAAATTCGTTGATTCGCCAGGTCTGGACGACGCGGCAATTCGGTTGCAACTCGACCGTTGCGGCCACCTGGCCGTCGAAGGCGCCGGGGCCGTACTGGGTTTGCCAAACGGAAAACACGCGCCCGGCCGGTGCCGCCACCAGTTGCGACAACAGCACGGTATCAGTCGCCCGGGGGATCATTCGCAATTGACCCTGGCACGGCAGGGCGCGCAGCCGAATCGGACCTCGATGGTCATGGCCTGGAATTTCTCCAACCTGCGGCACGACTCGCCGAAAACCTGCAACCGCTTGAAGTCGCCCGGGACCTGATAGTCCCAGCCGTTGTCGCGATCCTTCGGGATCTCCTTGGTGTCCAGGAACACGGCCACCTCGGCTGGGTTGGCGGGCGACGCCCGCAGTTCCAGCTGGCACGATGGGCGCGTGACGGCGCCGAAGATCCGTTGCAGCGCCGTCTCCAGGAGATCGCCGTCCTCACCCGTGTAAAAAGCGGGGGACTGGTCGGCTGCGGGCGCCCCGCCCCGCTGGGCGATGTCGTCCAGACAGCTCGGCTGGCCACCCGGATCCGTCGCAAGACCAGGGCCGATGCCCAGCACGATGACCTTCACGCCCTGGGCCGCCAGGGCACCGACTTCCCCCAGTGCCTCGGCGCAGCTGATGGCTTCATTGTCGCCCAGACGCCCGGCCAGCGTGCAACTGGGCCGCCCGTCGGTGGACAACAGCACGTACCGGTCGCGGACCCCATCTTCGAGGCCCAAAAAATACTCGCGTGCGTAGCGCAGCGCCTCGGCGGTCGGCGTGTTGCCTTCCACCGGCGCGGCATCCTGCATTGCAAGATTGATTGCAGGACCGTTGTTGAAACCGACCTCCACTGACGGCCGATCGGCACAACAACTGGGCACCCGACCCGCCGCGCACGACCGCTGGCCGGGAAACTGCTGATAGCCGAAGCGAATCTTGTCGTCGTACACCGGCAACAACGAATTGAGAATTTCTGTCTCCACCGAATACCGTGTGCCCTGACCGAACGCGGTGTTCATGGACCCGGACCGATCGAACAGGATCAAGACATCGGCCAGCCGCAGCTTGAAAGGCAGCACCTCACGAACCTCTTTGCAGGACAGTGCGTCTCCGAATGCGGGAAACGCGCCGGCCCAACCATCACCGAAAGGCGCGGACGATCCATCGCCAGAGGTCTGTCGGGATCCGCAGGTCAAACCCGCAAGGGCCGACAACAGTACGCCCAGCCAGAGCAACCGTCGGGACACAGTCCGGATCATCGCCGATCGGCGGCTTTCGGCAAGCTTGTCTACGGGGGCCCCGGCGATATATGTCTAGACCTCGCCATGATTCAAGTTCGAGAGCTGACCAAGTACTACGGCGAGCATGCGGCGGTCCGGAACCTGAATTTCGACATCGAACGCGGCGAGGTCATCGGGTTTTTGGGCCTCAACGGCGCCGGCAAGACGACCACCTTGAAGATCCTGGGCTGCATTCTGCTGCCGACCGCCGGGCGCGTGACGGTGGATGGCCTGGAGGTCACCGAGAAACCCCACGAGGTTCGCCGCAAGATCGGCTTTCTGCCCGATCAGCCGCCCCTGTACAACGAGATGACCGTCGGGGCGTACCTGACATTTGCGGCGCGCCTGCGCGGCGTCCCTGCGCGCGATACCGCGGCGCGCGTGGACGAAGCCGAGGAAAAGACGGCCCTGCGCCCGATGCACGGCGAGCTCATCAGCAGCCTGTCGCACGGCTACCGGCAGCGGGTGGGCCTGGCGCAGGCGATGGTCCACCGCCCCGCCCTGCTGATTCTCGACGAGCCGACCAGCGGCCTCGACCCGGTGCAAATCGTCGAGATGCGCGCGCTGATCCGCCGTCTGCGCGGTGATCACACGCTGCTGATTTCCAGTCACTTCCTGGCCGAGATCAGCCAAACCTGTGATCGCCTGCTGGTGATTCAGGCAGGCGAGATCGTCGCCCAGGGCAGCGAGGCGGACCTGGCATCGGCCATGGGGACCCTGGGCGAGGCCGAACTGGAACTGCGCTGCGCGGCCGACCGGGCACTGGAGGTTGCGCGCGCCGTACCGGGCGTGGTGTCGGCGGCCATCACGCGCGATGAGGCGGGCATCGTCGCCCTGACCGTGCGTTCTCAGGCCGATATGCGGGCTGAATTGGCCCGGGCGGCCGTCCACGCGGGACTGGACCTGCTGCGCATCGATCGGGGGGCCTCGCGCCTTGAATCGATCTTCATTCAACTGGCCAAATCGCGCGACCCGGGCAGCAACGACGCCCCGCCAGGAGGCCTGTCATGAGCGCCACCTGGCTCATTGCCCGCCGCGAACTGGCGGCCTACCTGCGGTCGATGACCGGGTACGTGATTGCCGCTGCGGTCCTGACCGTCGACGGCATCCTGTTCAACGCCTTTGCGCTGGGCGGTCCGGACAAACGTTCGGCCGACGTGCTGTCTCTGTTCTTCTATTTTTCCAGCGGCACCACAATGATCGCCAGCATCTTCCTGTCGATGCGGCTCATCGCCGAGGAGAAACAAACCGGGACCCTGGTGCTGCTGACGTCATCGCCGGTGCAGGACCGCGAGATTGTCCTGGGCAAGTTTCTGTCGGGCCTGGCCTTCCTGTCGATCATCACGCTTTTGACGGCGTTCATGCCGGCGCTGATCATGGTCAACGGGAAGATTGCCTTCGGGCATCTGGCCGCGGGTTATCTGGGCTTGCTGCTGCTGGGCAGCGCGACGCTGGCCATCGGGACGTTCGGCTCGGCGCTGGCGCGCACGCAGGTTCTGGCGGCCATCGTTTCGGGCTGCCTGCTGGTGGCGATGATCGTTTGCTGGATGCTGGCGCGGGTCACGGACCGGCCGTTCAGTGATCTGTTCGTCGCGCTGGCGCTTTATCAGAAGCACTTTCCGCCCTTTCAGGCCGGCGTGGTTCACCTGCGCGACGTCGTCTATTACGTGGCCGTCACTTACTTCGCACTGTTCGCCGCGACCCGCGTGGTGGAGGCCCGCCGATGGCGCTAACCACATCGTCTTCCGCCGGCTTTCGGCCGGATCGTCTGCCCACCGGGCTGTACGTCGTCGGTCTGATGGGCATTTTCTTCGGCCAGCGCATACTTGAAGTCGGACGGCCCAGCACCGTGGTGACCGGCGTGGGCGCCCTGCTGCTGCTGGCCGCCATCGCCGCGCGCCTGGTCCGGGCCAAGACCCGGCCCGAGAACGATCGTGGCCCCGAACGGGTCCTGGCGGGACTGTACGCGCTGGGGACCGTGGCGGTCCTGCTGTACTTCATCAATTCGGATCTGACCTTCAGTCTGACCGGCCGCACGTTGGAACAGCGGGCCCCGCGCCTGTCGGGCATTCTGTCGGCGCTGTTCCCGGCGTTGATGCTGGCCGGCACCCTGCCCGTGATGTTCGTCGAGATGGCGCTGTCGACGATGGCGCGCAGCCCACTTGTCGACGGCAAACGCGTGCGGGCGGCCTTGCTGTCAGGTCTGGGCATCAGCTTTGCACTGGTCTTCACCTTTGCCATTTCGTACGTCGCCTCCGAACGCGACGTGAAGGCCGACCTGTCGTACTTCCGCACGGCGCGCGCCGGCGAATCGACCCACAAGATCGTCCAGGCGCTGGACAAGCCGGTCGAGATTCATCTGTTTTTCCCACCCGCGAACGAGGTTCGCGAGGAAGTCGACAGCTATTTCAGTGAGATTTCGCGCGACTCGAAATTCCTGAAGGTGTCGCACTACGATTTCGCCCTTCATCCCGCCCGGGCCAGGGAACTGGGCGTGTCGGGCAATGGCATCATCGTCATCGCGCGCGATGCCTTGCGGGAACAGATTCCCCTGCCCCTGCAACTGGAAGCCGCGCGTTCGGCCCTCAAGGTGCTGGATCAGGACGTCAACCGGCGCCTTTTGGGCGTGACGCGAAAGGCCCGTATCGCCTACTTCACGCAGGGGCACGAGGAACGCGGCTCGGACGCGGCCAGCGACACCGACCGCCGTGACACCATCCGCGTGCTGCGCAGCCTGCTGACCGATCAGGGTTTCGAGCCGCGCGAACTGGGACTGGCGCAGGGCCTGGGTACGGATGTGCCGGCGGACGCCACGCTGGTTCTGATCATCGGCCCACGGAAGCCACTGTCGACCGAGGAATCCGCCGCGTTGGTCCGCTACATCGACCGCAAGGGGCGCCTGTTCATCGCGCTTGATCCCGAGGGTGGCCAGTCGCTGCCTGATCTGCTTGCCCCGCTGTCCCTGAAATACACGCCGGTCACGCTGGCCAACGACAAGTTCTTCGGGCGCCGCACGTACCAGAATGCCGACCGCATCAACATCCTGACGTCTTCGTACTCGTCGCATGCGTCGGTGTCGACGCTGAGCAAGCCGGGCACCCGCGCGGCGCTGATTCTGGTGGGCGCAGGCTACCTGGAGAAAAGCGAAAAGGGCGCCGTGGGCATCGTGAACGTCGACTTCACCGTTCACGCCGAGGGGTCGACGTGGAACGACGTCAACGGCAACTTCGAACACGATCCGACCACGGAGATTCGCAACGCCTACGAACTGGCGGCGGCGGTCAGCAAGCGCAACGCCAGCGCCCTGATGCCCGAGGATGAGGCGCGCGCGGTCGTGCTGGCTGATTCCGACGCGATCACCGACCAGCTGATGGCCTATGCCGGCAACCACTACCTGGCGCTGGATGCCGTGCGCTGGTTGGGTGGCGAGGAACGCATTTCGGGCGCCATCAGCAACGAGGAGGACGTCCCCGTGGCGCACACGCGCAAGCAAGATCTGGCGTGGTTCTATTCGTCCATCCTGCTGGCGCCCGCGGCGATCGTTGGCGCGGGATTCTTCATGACCCGACGACGTCGGAAGCGCAAAACACCGCCCCAGGACACGACCGCCGCGAGAGGTTCGCCATGAACGCGCGCGCCGTAACCGTGCAGGGGGGACTGGCCCTGGCGGGCCTGGTCGCCGCGTACTTCACCTGGCAGCGGCAACCCGAACTGGCCGCCGGCGAGGTTTTCGCCTTTGACGTCACCCGCAACGATCTCGAAACGGTTCGCTACGGGGACGACGAGGTCAAGAACTGGGCCGAGCTGTCGCGCGGCAAGGACAGCAACGGCGCGCTGACCTGGGTGCGGCTGTCCGGGGTCGACGCAACCGCGGTCGCGTTCCCGTCAGGACACCCCTATGTGCCAACCAAGGTGCCCGAACGTCTGGTGCGCGGAAATGAATCCGCCGAACGGGTGTTCGAAAGTTTTGCGCCCCTGCGCGCCACGCGGGCCCTGGGCGTGCTGGATGCCGGTCTGCTGAAGGATCTTGGCCTGGACGTCACCAAGAAGTTCATCGAGGTCACCGCGCGCGGCAACAAGCGCCGCTTCGCCATCGTGCCGGCGCCCCCGGGCGGCAACGATCCCTACATACGCGACGCCGCCGACGGCCGCGTGTACATCATCGCGCGGCACCTGATGTCCGACCTTCAGGCGGCGTCCATCAATTTGGTCGAGCGACGCCTGCATTCCTTCCGTATGGAGGACGTGGATCGCATAGAAATCGCGGCTGCGGGCAAGAAGCGGGAATTCATCGCCACGCGAAACGACGACAGCCTGCCGGGTGTCCGCCTGGCACCCCGGGAAGCCCCGGACAAACCCGACCAGACGGCCAAGAACTGGCACGACCGCGTGTTCAACCTGTTTCCGTCGGAAGTTCTGGGCAAGGACGAGCTGCCACCGCCAGCCGCGCCAGTGGTGGCGATTCGCCTGGCATATTCGTCGCGCGGGCGGGCGCTGGGGTGGATGGAACTGGCGCGCGCCGGCACGGCGACGGCGGCCGTGTCCACGGTGGATCCGCCGCAACAGTCATCCGAGATCTTCGGCCGCAGCGATTTTTCCGCGGGCTGGACCAAGCTGCCGGCTGACGCCGCGGCCTTGATCTCCGAGGGCGAGACCCTGCTGCGACGCAAGTAGAAGCGGCCGCAGCCACGCCCGGCGCCACGCCCGGCGGTTGACGGCGCCCGCCGGGCAACGAAGAATGCGCGCGTGAAACGAATCCTGGGCGTCCTGGTGGCGCTGGCGGCGGTGGCGGGCGCGGCGGCGGGCGTTCGCGCGCTGGATACGCGGCGCCGGCAAACCGTACGGGGGGAAGTCGAGCGGGCCGCGGCCACGACCAGCCAGGCCGCGGTCGACGCACTGCGGACGCGCCTGCGCGGCATCGAGGGGCGCGCGGCCTCGGCGGTGACCGTCCAGCAACTGGTGGGCACGCTGGCCCAGCTTCGGCAGAATCCCCTCGAAGGACAGCTTTCGCGGACCCTGGTCGATTTCTTCCGGTCCGAGCCCCACTGGAAGCCCTTCCGGGACGAGCTGCCGGTCTACGGGATCGCCGCCGAAGGGGATCACCTGGGCCTGCTGCAGGGGGTGCCTGCGGCGAGCTTCGCAGCCGACGCTTTGATCAAGCGCGCGCGCGAAAGCGGCCTGGCCTCGGACGTCGTCCTGGGTGACGGGTGGCCCTACGCCGCCGCGGCCGCGCGGGTCACCGTCGCGGGACTGGATACCCAACCCGTGCTGTTGCTGGCGCAGCGCCTGGACGAAGCGTTCCTGAAAGACGCTGCGGCGCGCGCCGGCGGAACCGTCGCGATCACTGCGGGAACCAAGATCCTGATCGCCAGTGGCCCGCCGGGCGATGTCGACCACATCCGGCAGGCGCTGGTTCGGGGCGCGGGCGCGGTGGACACGGCCGGCATGTGGGCGGCGGCTTCCGTTTCACTTGCCCCCGGCCTGTCGCTGTGGGGCCACGTCGCAGGCCAACCCAACGACGGCGGGACCAACACCGGGCTAGGCATCTGGGCGGCCGCAGCACTGGTGGCACTGGGCTCGATTGTCTTCGGATTCCGACGTTCGGCTGTGCGGCCCGCCCGCTTCACCAACCGCAGCGGCGACGCCGCCCTGGCCGGCACCATGTTCGCCGGAGGTGCCGTGCCCGCCCCCGCAAGCAACCTTCCCGTCGCGAATGTCGTGCCTGGCAACGTCTTTGGCCGCTACACGCTGGTCGAGCCCCTGGGTGAAGGCGGCATGTCCCGCGTGTATACGGCGGTGATTTTTGGGGCCGAGGGATTTCGCCGCAAATTCGTCATCAAGCGCCTGCGTCCCGAACTGCTGCACGATGCTGCCGTGGTCGATCAATTCATCGACGAGGCCAATCTGGCGTCGACGCTGATTCATTCGAACATCGTGCCGGTGCTGGACTTCGGCAAGGTGGGCGACGAGTTCTTCATGGCGACCGAGTACATCCTGGGTCGGGATCTGGGCCGCGTCACGCAGGCCAGCCAAGAAATCGACGGCCGACCGCTGCCAGCCGATGTGGTCCTTCACGTGGCGCATGACACGCTTCGCGCCCTGGAGTACGCGCACACGAAGACCGGCGAAGGTGGCCGGCCACTTGGCATCGTTCACCGCGATGTCTCGCCCGCCAATGTCCTGATATCCGCCCGTGGCGAGGTGAAGTTGTTCGATTTCGGCATCGTCAAGGCCGAGGGGCGCGTGACCAAGACGCAGAACGGCGTCGTCAAGGGCAACGTCAGTTTCATGTCGCCCGAACAGGCCAAGGGGCAGGACACCGACGCGCGCGCCGACCTCTTCTCCTTGGGCCTGGTGATGTACTACGCGCTGACGGGAAGCGTGCTGTACCAGGGCAACACGTCCTTCGAGCTTCTGGTCAAGGCCGCCGTCGGCCCCAGTCCCGAAGATCTGGCTGCGATCAGGTTGCTGGGATCTCCGGTGGCCGACATCATCACCAGGGCCTTGGCCGTCGATCCGGCCGAAAGATTTCAAAGCGCCGGCGCGTTCGCCGACGCCATTGCGCCTCTCATCGCACGACTCGGAAACGAGGTCGCACAGCTTGTCGACCGCTTCTTCGGCGGCGACTTTCGCGCCGAGGAACAACGCTTCTCCGACGCAGTCCCTGCGGCGGCCGGCAGCGCACAGGCGGGTTCCAGCCCCACGGGGACCCGCCTGCGCGCGGACAACGGTCCGTCATCATGACGGGCCGCACCCATCGCCTGGCGCTGGCGTTGCTGGCGATCTCGTGCGAAACACCGGCGGAAAAGCCGACGCCGCGGCTGTGGACCGTATTCGATTTTGCGGCTGCCCTGGGCAACAAGCCCACCTTGGCCAAGGGCGCCTCCGCGCAACTTCCCGAAGGCTTCGCGCCGCAGGATTTTCTCAGCGCGCCCGGCCAGGTTCGCGTATCGCCGGGTTTCAGCGAGAGCCGAACAGCCGCGTTCGTCACCACCGAGCTTTGGGCCAACTTTCCCGAGGTGTGGCTGCAGCCCATGTACATTCTCGTCACCCAGTTCAACGACGAGACCCACGCCTACGTCCCGCTGCCGAACGCAAAAGCCGTCTTTTCAGTGGGACCCGCAAGCGCCTTTTACAGCCCATTTTGGCGCGTGTTCTACGCGCTGGTGCCGCCGGGCACGCCGCCTGACCAATATCAGTCCGCCCGACAGGTGCTGAACGCCGGTCTGCCCTTGCGACAGGGGCCCAACCGCCTGTGCGTTCTGGTGCCGCCACAGACAACGCTTGGCCCGCAGCCAGTCGTGCGCCCCTTTTTCGGCGACGAAATCGGCGCCGTCGGAATCGGCGCCGGGTGGATCGATGGGACATCGATCGCCGTACTCGATTTTGGCATCAACCGCTTTACCGCCAACGCACAGCTTGAAATCGATGCGCAGCCTTTGTTTGTTTTTGTCGTGAAGAAGCAGGGCCTGCCCCGGGCGGCGCACCTGCCGGCGGTCGGCGGAACCGGCGCCCTGTTTTCGACCACCGTCGCGACCGCGCCACGCAACCGGCCGATTTTCGGCTCGCTGTGGCGGATTCACACCGTCAGCCTCCCCCGAACCGCCGGCGTGTTCATTCCAGCCGGAGATGCGTTCACGGCGCTGCGCACCCGGGTCGAGGATCAGGGGATTTCGGTCCTGCCCTTGCCCGCCCGCGTGACGGATCCGGCGACGATCAACGCCTTGATCGGGCGCGTCGCCCTCAATGCCGTGGCATCGCCGGGCGGCACCTCGTGCTTTGGCGAGGCCACCTTCCCCGACACGTGCCAGTGGCTCGACTCGCAGGCTGCCATTGAAGGATATCTGCCGGCCGCCATCGAGCGCACCGAGCTGTTGCTGACCAGCCCCTTCGTGACCTACGCCGATGCGCCGGTGCCGCTGCAATGACGTTCCGTGCCCTTGTCGCGGTTTTCGCGATTGTCGGTATCGGGCGCGCACGCGCCGACGAGCCCGCGCCGTCCAACGACACGGACGGCTACGTTCCCGCCACTGCGGCGTCCCCACTAACTTTCGGCGGATACCTGGATGTTGGATTCGCGAACGCGCAGGGCGATGGCACCAGCTTTCAACCGAACGACACGCGACTGCCCGCGGACTATGGCGTTGACGCCTTCGCCCCGGCGGTGAACTCGCGCGGTGACGCGGCCTCGACCGACGCGGGAGGGCGCTTCACCAACGGCTTTTTGCCCCGTTCCGCCGGGATAGGCGGACGGCCGTCCGCGCTGATCAACACCCTGAGCTTCGACGTGCGCGTCGAACCACCGGGCGGGCCCCTGATGGTGTTTTCGCGGATTCAGCTTTTGCCGCGCTTCACACCGCGCGGGTCTGAATCGCGCGTCGTCGTCGACCAGGCCTACGGGCGCCTCACCCCTTTTGACACCCACGAGTTCAGCATCAGCGTCGGCAAATTTGATTCGGTGTTCGGCATCGAATACCTGGAAAATCAGTCACCGCTGCGCACAGGGATCACCCCGTCGCTGCTGGCCCGCTACACCACCGGCCCGTCCGTCGGGGCCAAGATGTTCTACCGCCGGCAGTTGGCCCCCCTGTGGTCGGCCCTCAGCCTTCATCTGGCCGCCACCAACAGCGGCACCATGGTCGAATCCCTACAACTGGCCGACGCCAGCCTCAGCGGTCGACCGGTCGCCTCCGGGCGCGTCGGCTACGAACTGAACCTTCCCGGACTGCTGGTCAAATTGGGCGCCAGCGCCCTGCACGGACCACGCAACGATCAGGGCGCCCCCGACGTGCGACAGCGCGCACTCGGCGCCGACGCGCGCGTTGGCCTGTTCGGCTTCTTCCTCAACGGCGAGTACCTAAAGGTCGACGAGGACGCCGGTCGGTCCGGCGACAAGATCACCGGCGCCGGCCCCCAGTTCCTGGTGTCGGCCTTCCACGCGCGCGGCTTGTACAGCCAGCTTGCGTACGCGCTGCCGTGGGTGGTGCCGGTTTTCGGCAAGCTGACGCCATACGCCCGCTTCGAACGCCGGCACGCGTGGTTCGAGGGCTTCACCCCGCTGACGGTTCAGCGAATCACCGCCGGCTTTCGCCTCGACGTCACCGACGCCTTGATCATCAAGGCCGAGATCCTGCTAAACCGCGAGCTTTCCGGCGCCCCAACCGTCGACAACGACGTCCAGACCGTGTCCGTCGTATATTTCTGGTGAAACCTTCCCATGCGTCACGTCCCCGGCAACAGACTCTGTCCCACGCGACTGACGATACTCATCGCTGCGCTGACCCTGGCGGGCGCTGCCGGCGCTGACGCTGCGCCTTCCGGGGCCAAGGACGCGACTTCGACGTCGACTTCGACGTCGCCCTGGCTCGGCGAAGATCTGCCGCTGCCGCTGGCGGTCCGGACGCCCGCGGATCTGGCGGTCAAGGGCGTCGCCGAACGGCAGTACCTGATCTTCAACCTCCTGACGGCGGGCAAGCTGGCCTGGGATGCGGGAAAATTCTCGGTTGCCGCCGAAAAATGGGAAACGTTGCTGCGCCTGCCGCGCCTCGACGCCGAGCTGGACCAGGTGATCCGTCCCCTGGCCGCCCTGGCGCGCGCCCGTGGGGGTGGTACCGCCCCGTCGCTACCGCCGCCGACCCCGCCTGCCCCGGCGCCCGCATCCGCACCCAGCGCCCAGACTGGCAGCGTCACAGGCACCGTCTCGGGCGGTGGCACACTGGGCCCGGGCGGCGCCGTCGTGTGGCTCAAGCGCACCGACGGCAAGACGCCGCACGCGACGCCCGCCCGCAACAAGGTGGTCCACCAGGTGAACAAGACCTTCGTTCCGCGCGTGTTGGCCGTGACCGTCGGGACCAAGGTCGATTTCAAGAATCAGGATGATCTGTTCCACAACGTCTTTTCGCTTAGCCGCCCCAACGACTTCGACGCGGGCCTGTACAAGGGCGGCGATTCCTACACGCGGACCTTCTCGGCGCCCGGCCCCGTTCAGATTCTGTGCAACATCCACGCATCGATGATCGGGTACGTGGTCGTCGTCGACACGCCCTACTACGGACAGGCCGACGCCAGCGGTGCGTTCAGCATCAGGGGCGTGCCCGCCGGCGAATACGAATCCTCCGCGTGGCACGAAGGATCGTCCAAAGTGGCGCACAGCAAGGTGGTTGTCACCGCCGACGGTGCCCGGGGCGTCGTCCTGCACGTTGCCGGTGATCGGAATCGCCCGACGCTGATTCCGGACAAGTACGGCAAGCCCCGCCAGGCCCAGCTTGGCTACTAGTCGTTCCGCCGCAAACTCGCTGTTGATCGTCTCGGCCTGGGATCCCGAACTGGAACATCTGCGGACACTGCTCAAGGCGGCACCGGCCGTCGCGCGCCGGACCTCCTTGCAAGCCGTTGGGATCGGCCTGGTGCAGGCGGGAATCGGTGCGGCCAGCGTTTTGGCCGAACGTACAAATCCCCCGCGCGCCCTTGTCTTCCTGGGCACGGCTGGCGTCTACCCGGGTGCAGACAAGCGACTCGTCCCCGGAACGCTGGCCGTGGCGCGGGCGGTTTCGTTGCTATCGTCGGCCGTTGCGCGCAAGAAGGCCTATTTCCCGGGCCCCATGGCCACGACTTTCGCGACGACGCCGACCCTGCGGGGATCACTCGAACGCTCAAGCGGGGCGCACGCCGCCGACGTCGCCTGTCCGCTGGCCATCACATCATCGATGGCCGCCGCCCGACAGGCGGCCCGGCGCAGCGGTTGCGTGCTGGAAAATCTCGAACTGTTTTCCGTCGGCCGCGCGTGCGCCGGCGCCTGCATCCCCTTCGGCGCCATTGTCGGAATCGCAAACAAGGTCGGTCCCCACGCGCACAAGCAGTGGAAGGCGACCGCCGATCAAGTCATGGCCCGCGCCGCCGACGCTGCTTTCGCCTGGCTTGCGCGCGGGCGATTCTAGGGCGCCCACTCGACCGTCACGTTCGCGCCCAGCAGGCCGGCCCGGCGCGCACGTTCGAACAGCACGTCGATGGCCTGCCGCACATCGGGCGCCATCGCCGCCGTATCGTCGTTGGCGTACATGCCCAGATACCGATCCAGCAGTGCCGCCTGCGCCAGCGCCGCATCGCCGCGATCCTCGCCGACCAGTTCCTGGATGATCGCCTGTCGATGAACCAGCGCGTGGCGGATCGCCCGCCGCAGGACATCCGACACGGCGGCTATGACCGCGGGCCCCAGCGACCGGCGAATCACGTTCACGCCCAGCGGCAACGGCAGCGCCGTCGTCGCCTGCCACCACTCGCCCAGTTCTGCGACCTTGGCGTAGCCCCGGGCCTCGAACAGCAGGCGGCCTTCGTGAATCAGCAACGCCGCGTCGACGTCACCGGCGTCCAGCGCGTCGAAAATGCGCGCGAACGGAACGATCGGCACCACCACCGGAACCAGATCCGCCTGCATCAGCCGCAGCACCATCCAGGCCGTCGTCGACAACCCGGGGATCCCCACACGCCGCCCGGCCAGTGCGCCCAGATCTATCGGACGCTTGGCCACGACCACGGGCCCGAATCCCCGCCCGACCGAGGCCCCGTGGGGCAACAGCAGATACCTGTCCGCGACCGCCGGATAGGCGCCCAGGGAAATAGCCACCACGTCCGCCCCCTCGGCGGCCGCCAGCGCGTTCAGCTCGGAGGTGTCGGCGCGCCGATGCTGAAACGCCAGCCCGCCCGTGTTGATCGCGTCGCTGCGCAGGGCATGGAACATGAACGCGTCGTCGGCGTCGACAGAGTACGCCAGCGTCACCCGCCTGTGTTCGGCCCCTGGCTGCCCGGAAGTCATGGCCCCGGATAATCCCCTGACGGGGTCGGCAGGGAAAGCTTTTCGGGCGGGATCCGCCTTGATAATGTCACGCCCCGTGCCGCCAAGCGCCGACACCGTCCGGGAAGGGTCAAACCCACGCATCGACGTGATCGACTGGATGCGGGGTCTTGCCGTCATCCTGATGATTCAGGCCCACGGTTTCGATTCCTGGCTGCTGCCGGCGGCCAAAACCGGCGTGGCTTACGATGTGATTCGCCACATGAGCGGCCTGCCGTCCCGCCTGTTCCTTCTTCTGGTCGGCGTCGCGACGGCGATTCGCTTCGAAGGACAAATCCGCAGGGGTGTCCCGACCGCTGCCCTCCGCCGGCAGGTCTTCATGCGCGGCCTCACCATCGTCGGACTGGCCTATCTGTTTCGCCTGCAGGAATTCACCCTGGCGGGCTTCAAGGGCGGCTGGCAGTCCCTGTTTCGCGTCGACATTCTGAATGCCATCGGCTCGTCGCTGCTGGTCGTCGGTGCGGTCGCCACCCCGCGCGGCGGGCGTCCCCAGGTGTGGGCAGCCGTCCTCGGCGCGGCCTTCTTCCTGGGTCTGGGCCCTCTCGTCGGGCCCGCGCATTTCCCCACATGGCTGCCGAGGCCACTGACGGCCTATATCGGCGGCCAGCGTCCCATCGCCTGGTTCACACTATTTCCCTGGGCGGCCTGGACCCTGGTGGGCGTGGCGCTCGGGCACATCTGGCTGCGCTACGCGCGCGATCCCCGCGGGCAGGCCCGTTGTTTTCTGGCCACGGGGTTACTCGGCGCGATCAGCACCGGCGCCGTGATCCTGATCCGCCAGATCAATCCCTACGTGATCCGGTATCCCTCCGAGCTGGTCCAGCAGATGGGCCCCGGATCATTCTTCTACCGTCTGGGCATCATCGGCATGCTGTTCGCGGTTGGCTGGGCTGCCACTCGTCTGGCCCCGACAGGATTTTCGCCGATGAAGCAGCTGGGCCGGACATCGCTGTTGATCTACTGGGTTCACGTTGATCTGTGCTACGGCGGCATATCCCGCCCCCTGCGTGCCCACCTGGGTATCGCAGCGGCCACCGCCTGGATCATCGTTCTGACAGCCCTCATGCTGGGTCTATCGCTGTTGAAGGTCCGGTACGGCGACGCTGCGCGCGCGTGGTTCGGCGGCCAATTACGGACGCGGGCGCCTCGCGTCGGGCATCAGGCCTAAGCCTTGCTAAACGCGATCTTTCAGGAAGTCGCGCATCGGGTGGACGGTGCGGCCTTGGTCGCCGAGGCCCTGTCGGCCCACGCCGCCCGCGCGCAGCTTCCGGACCAGCTGGCGGTTCTCGCCGTGGGCAAGGTGGCGCAATCGATGTTCGCCGGTCTCCTGCAGGTCGTCGACCCCCATCGCGTTTCCCGCGGATTGCTCATCGTCGCGGCCACCCGGCAGTCGGGAATCGACGCAATCCCTCTGCCACCGGGCACGACACATATGGTCGCCGATCACCCGACGCCGTCAGCGCGCAGCCTGGCCGCCGCCACCGCGGCCGCGCGCTTCGTCGGCGATCTGAAACCCGCGGACCATCTCGTCGTTCTGCTGTCTGGTGGTGGCTCGTCGCTGATGGTGGCGCCGGCGCCTGGCCTCACCCTTCACGACAAGCGTCTAACCCTGACGGCCGTTGCCCGCGGCGGCGCGACAATCCACGAGCTCAACACCGTCAGAAAACACCTGTCCGCCATCAAGGGCGGGCGCCTGGCCCTGGCCACGCGCGCGCGCACGACGGTGCTGGCCCTGTCCGACGTCATCGGGAACGATCCCGCCACGATCGCCTCGGGCCCCTTTTCCGCCGACCCAACCACATTCGCAGAGGCAGTGGCGCTGGTTGATCGATTTGCGCCCGAGGCGCCCGAACCCCCGCGAGCCTGGCTGAAACGCGGTGCCGCGAATCTCGAACCCGAAACCCCCAAGCCCGGGGATCCACGCCTTGCGCACGTCGCCTACCAGATCATCGCCGGCCCGGATCGCGTCCCCGCCGAAGCCCGACGCGCCATCATCGCCCGCGGTTGCCAGCCCGGTCTGCTGTCGCAAGACACCGAGCTGCCCGTTCCCGCGCTGGCAGCCGCGTACGGCGATCGCGCCCGCCGTGAAGCCACCAGCGGCGGCGCCCAGCGAATCCTCGTGGGCAACGGCGAGCCGCGCATCGTTGTCACAGGCAATGGCCGCGGTGGCCGCGCAACGCATCTGGCCCTGCTGATGGCGCGCGAACTTGCCGGCCTTCCAGGCACAACCTTTCTTGCCGCCGGCACCGACGACCGCGACGGCAGCAGCGACGCGTCCGGCGCCGTCGTCGACGGCACCACCTGGCAGCGGGCCGAGGCAGCCGGCCTGGATCCCTCGGGTGCCCTCGCCCGCAACGACAGCGATCGGCCTCTCGCCGCCCTCGGCTGTCTGATCCGGGGCCCCGGCACGTCGAATCTTCTGGATCTCCATTTGCTCGGCATCAACCCGCTCGGCTGATAACCTCCGCGCCCCGGCGACATGCAGCTGCCCAAAACGCTTCTCGTACGGGTCATCCTGGCCCTCATCGGCTTCGGATCCGTCACCGCCGTCTGGCCGGCGCACGCAGCCACGCACCACGGCGCCCGACGCATTCCCCTCAAGAAGCGCGCAAAGAAGAAGGTTTTCCTTGAGGCGCACGTGCCCTCGATTCGCGGCGGCCTACCCAACGTGCAGGCCCTCGGGGCCTACGTCGTGGATCTCGACACCGGACACGAAATCTATACGCGCAAGCCCGACCAGGAACGCCCCATCGCGTCCATTTCGAAACTGGCCGCAGTTCTGGTTGCCATGGACCGCGGCCTCGAACTCGAAGGCCTGACCACCATCAAGAAGGTCGACATCGAGGTCGCCAAGGGTGGCGCCCCGTCCCGGCTGCCGGAAGGCATCACCCTGTCGAACCGCGACCTGCTGCACGCGGCGCTGATGGGTTCGGACAACCGTGCCGTCTCGGCGCTCGGGCGGGCGGTCGGCCTTGGCTCGGGGCCATTCGCCGCGGCGATGACGAAGAAGGCTGTCGATCTGGGTCTCAAGCACACGCGCTTTCGCGAGCCGACCGGCCTGTCGCCCGAGAACGTCTCGACCCCGCGCGAGACGCTCGAAATGTTGCGCGCCGCCATGAAGCACCCGGTCCTGGCGCCGATCGTCCGCCGCGTCGAATACGAGGCGCACCCGGTGGCCCGCCCCGCCATCAAATACATCAGCACGCACAAGCCGGCCGCCCGTTCGAACATCCAGATCCTGGGCGGCAAGACCGGCTACAACGATTTCGCCCGTTACTGCCTGGTGCTCGTCACACACGTCGACGGGCGCACCCTGGGTATGACCTTCCTTGGCACCGAGGGCAAGCTGACTCGATTC
>JANXXE010000177.1 GCA_025350815.1 Myxococcales bacterium
GTTGAATGCCTTCCGCATGGACATGGATGTCCGGCGGTATTCGAATTTCAACACGCTGCGCGCTTACACGGCCCGTTCCGCCGAGCCCGTCGGGCGCCTGTTACTGGCGCTGTTCGGTTACACCGATCCCGAACTGGTTCGTTTCGCGGACGAGATCTCGACGGCCTTGCAGCTGACCAACTTCTGGCAGGACGTCGCCGCCGACGCGGCCCGCGATCACATATACATTCCGGCCGACGATCTGCATTTTTTCGGCGTGACCGAGGCCGAAATCAAGGCGCTCAAGCCGACCAAGGCGATTCACGATCTGCTGCGCTACGAGGTCGCGCGCACGCGCGCCCTGTTTGAACGCGGGCGCCCGCTGCTGGGGCGTCTGGGCAACGATCTGAAACTGGAACTGGCGCTGATCTGGCTTGTCGGAATGGCGATCCTGGACAAGATCGAGTCCGCCGAATTCGACGTCTTCAGCCAGCGCCCGACAATCGGCGCGCGCGACAAGGCGCGCATCCTGGCCAAGGCGGCCAAGCACTGGGCGACGGGATTCGACCTCAAGGCCCTGCGCAGGATCTGGCCGTAGGACATGTAGCCGAAGGACATGTAGATGACGGCCCGCCCGCTCTGGCTCTCCGTCGCGGCATCGGCGCTGATCGCCGGCGCGTGCGGCTCGGCCGCAAAACTAGCGCCAGGTGCGGACGCGGAAATTGCCCTCGAAGCTGACGCCGCCACGACAGCCCCCCCGTCGGTCGACGCCCGCGCCGCGAGCGCCGACGCGGCGACCAGCGCGGATCTCGCCGCCCCCGCTGACCCTGGCCGCGATGCCGGCAATCCCGAGGACGCTTTGACGACCGACGACGCTGGCGGCAGGCCAGAAACGATTCACTTCGTCGGCCGCTGGGATTTGCGCAAGGCCGGCCGCGCCATCACCGTCAACAGCGGCAGTCACATTATCGCTCAGTGGGATGGCCCGGCCATCAGCGCCCGTTTCGATTTGACGCTGAATCGCACGCCGATTCCTACGATCGCCTGGCGCGTCGACGGGGGCGCGTGGTCCGAGGCCTTCCTTAGCGCCACCGTTCCCCTGGCCAGCGGCCTGGCGGCGGGCCGCCACGAGATCATGCTGATGGCCCGGGGAATGGACGAGATGCAAAGCCGATGGTCACCGCCGCTGGTCGCCAGCATCACCTTCCTGGGTCTTGATGCCCCCGGCGGCGGGTTGGTCCCGTCGCTGCGGCCGCGGAAACCGCGGCTCGAATTCCTGGGCGACAGCATCACCGAGGGCGTGCAGATCTGGACTGACAAGCCGGGCCAGATGGGTCCTACCTGGAACGTTGATGGGCGCACGGCGTACCCCTGTCAGACATCGCTGGCGCTGGACGCCGAATGGCGACAGGTGGGCTTCGGCCGTCAGGGCATACTGATCGCCGGCAACGGCGGCGTGCCGGTCGCGCCCGCGGCCTTCAACTGGATCTACGAGGGTGCGCCCCGCGACGACTGGCAGCCCGACGTCGTCGTCATCAACCAGGGCACCAACGATCGCCGCGACCAGACGCCGGGGTTTTCCCCCGCCTTCGGCAAGTATCTGGACATCGTGCGCACCGCCTACAAGAACGCCTGGATGGTCGTCATGGTCCCGTTCGTCGCCACCGGCCACCCCACCGAGGTCAAGGCCGAGGTCGCCACGCGCAAGGCCGCCGGCGACAACAAGTTGCTGCTGGTCGACACGCAGGGCTGGCTGAAAACCAGCGACCTGGGCGCCGACGGTGTGCACCCCAACGCCGCGGGCAGCGTCGTCATTCGCGACCATTTGCTGCCGGTGTTGCGGCCGCTCTTGCCCGCGCGATGAGCAAGTGAAGGCGGCGGCGCCGGTTGCGGCACCCACCCCGCCCTGGCTGAAGGCCGTGACCCGGGGCTGCAGCGCGAACACGCCCGCACCGCGCCCCCGTGAACGTCACGCCCCAACCAGTCCGCCCAGCTTCAGCACGGTGTTCCAGTTGCGACCCGTCCCGCGGGTGCCCAGTTTCTTTTCGACCAGCGCGATCGTGACCTTCGAACGCCCGATGCCGTCCGGATAAACAATGTACGCGTGCCGGTCGTGAAGGCGAACCTGTTCGCGTCCCGCAATCGCACCCGTCAAAGCCGCAAC
>JANXXE010000190.1 GCA_025350815.1 Myxococcales bacterium
CCATGGGGGTTCGAGTCCCCCTCCTCGCACTCTTAGATTTCGCAGGGTTAGACCTCATACCCGCCAGGCAAGTGGGACGCAGGGAAAGCCGCTCAGCCAGTAGTCAGCCAGAATGCGGCTGAGGGGGCGGTTTGGGGGGGGCCGCACGGGGCCGCAACTAGTTTTAGATGATGTACTGGACATCGAAGGACCACCTGATCGGACGCTTCCTCGGCCAATCGGTTCACTGGTCGCCTTCGCCAGCGGCGGTCAGGATCACCCGCTTCAACGCCGGAGCCATCCGAAAGCCAAGGGCGGTCAACGTGTCCAAAATCGGCCGCACGCTTGGCACCAAGGCCAGCTTTTTGGCCGCCAGAACGACGCCCGCCGTTCCGACGACATGCAGACCCAGCGTATGCGCCGCCCGCCGGGCCGGGCCATCATCCAACAAGATCATCGTGTCAGTGGTCGCCAGCGCGAGTGATCGCAGCAGCTTCGCCGATGTCCAACTCGAATGCGGCAACGTGCGCGTTCAGTGGCGCCGGGCGCGCGCGAACCCATCGCAGATCGTCAGGGTCAGGCGCGTCGAAACCCCGGCGGCGGCCCTCTTGAAGCTCCGACTGCACCTCGTAGGGGATCAAAATCTCGCCGTACATCTGCGGCAGCAGATCCAGAAGCCCCGCCTGGTGAAGATAAAGAAACGGCGAGGTGTCTGAAACGGGCTCAGCCATTCCGGCGAGCATATCGAAGGGCGGTGTCCACGTCGCCCGCCAGCTCATCGGGCGTCACCTGGAAAGCGGAAACTCCGTACTGTCCCAGCTTGCTCAGGAACTCCACGCGTGGGATTCCGGCCAGAGCCGCCGCCGCGCCGGAAGACAGGCGCCCGATCTCGTGCAGCTTCATGGCCGCCGCCAGGCGCAACTCGCTTGCCGCGTCCCCCGGCGTGCTGCCGAGGGCCTTCATGGAGGCTTCCGAGAGGTCCAAAGTCAGGGTCATGGTGCCCTTTAAGGGTACCACTGTTGGGGGCACAAGGGCGGGGTAGGGGCGGTCATGGTTCAAGGGCCTGCATGATACCCGCGACAATTCGGGCAGTAGCGCCTTGTCGGCCGACGGGGGCGGTGGGCGACGCCGTCCTGGCGCCGGCCGGGCTGGACCACGGGCTGGAGAACACGTCGTCGGCGCGCGCGTCCGTGCTGGTGTTCATGGCCCCGCGGCCCTGAGGAGGGCGCGCGGCTAGCCAACCGGGCCTCTACGGGATCTCCGGAATGAGGCGCGACGAGCGAAACCCGGATCCGAATCACCCCAGGAACCGCTTCTTGACGTCCTCATGTGGGATGGTCTGGCCGCTTTCCGACTGCTCAAGGCCACGCTCAACCTTCGCCAGAAAGTAGAGACGCTCGATCGCGTCTTCCACGGTTGCGTCGTCGGGAAGGCGCACACCCGCCGAATCCGGATGACGCGGTACGTGTCCACTTGCCAACTTACGGGCGCAGGTTTGCGTCGATCCAGGCGTCGACGTCCTTCCACACCGCCGGCGTCAGGCTGTCCCCGTGTCCCCGGCCTGGCACCAGGATCAGACGCTTTGGCTCGGACAGCGCCGCGAAGATGCGCTGGGAATGGTTGTAAGGCGTCTCGGCGTCGTGGTCGCCGTGGATGATCAGGACCGGCACCTTGATGCGGGCGGCGGCGGCGACGGGGCTGACGTCGTCCGCGCGAAAGTGGGCGGTGCTCTCCGCGATCTGGAGCGCGTCGGCGATGTTGCCCTTGCTGGCGAAGAAGGGCGCCCGTTCCTTCACGACGGTGCGCAGATCCGAGAAGGGCGCCACGGCCACCACTACGGCGATCCGCGGATCGTCGGCGGCCGCCTGCAGGGACACGGCGCCGCCCAGGGACGTGCCCATCGCCACGATGGGCGCCGCCGTCACGCCGTCCAGAACGCGGGAGAGATCCTGCTTCTCGAAATAGCCGTAGGTGCACGCATCGCCCGTCGATTCGCCGCCCATCGGCACTTATGTTTCCAGAGGGCGCTGTCTCACGCGACATTGGCACAGGGGGCTGGCCCCACCGGAGTACTGTCGCCCTACAAGCTTCCCACAATCGACAAAGTCATTCCGCTCGTCGTCGGCAAAGGCAGGACGGCAAGTGGTCGGAAGGCCCCTTCGGCGTGCCGAAAGCTCCGAAAATGGAGCAGACGCGGGATGGCCCACCCCGAGACGATTCCGATGGCCGATCCAGCCAAGATGTCGGTGGCGTAATGGTTGTCGGCGACGACCCGAGCCACCGCGACGCCAGCGGCGCCGGCCAAAGCGCCAGCACATGCCCATGCATCTGCCGAGCCGCCGTAAAGCGCCATCTGGCTGTGGTGCGTGCAGAAGAGCGAAGCTGCGGTGAAGGAAGTAGCCGCGTGGTTCGAGGGAAAGGACGTACTTTTTGCCTTGGCGCACGCCGGGTCAGAGACTCCGCTTTCGAAGCAGCCGAGGTGGAAGTCCCTGGGTCGCTCGCGCGCGATCGTCGTCTTCATCGCCCAGACCACGAGGTCCGTAAACGCATACGATTCGAGATCGATGAGCGCGAGCTGGATCGCGGTGTCCCGATCACCTCGAAACCACCAGGCGGTTACGCCCGCATCGACGAGGGGAAGAGCCTGCAGGGCGTAAAGCCCCGCGTCCGAGGCGCTAGAGACAGCTCCGCGGCCGTTGCTCACCACGAGCGCGCCCTGGATTGCGTCGTCGAACAGGATTCCTCCCCGCCACTTGGGCGCCGAGGGCTTCGTCACGACTAGGGGCCCAACGAGGCTGACTGCTTCCAGCCCTGCAAACGCGGTGGCTTCTGGCCAGGACACCCGCCTCCACTCTTCTTTCCAGAGCGGCGCAGCCTCCGCTGCCGTTGTCGTCGATGGCTCGAGAGACACCGTGGCCTGGAGTACCAGAAGGCTCAGCAGCGTGGTCATTTTGGCAGATTCTGGATCACGTAGCCGATCAGCATTTGACGCGTCTGCGCCGTATGAAACCTAACCCAGGGTTTGGTTTTGTGCACCCTCCTCAACCGCATCGAGTGCGATGCCCGCATCGATGGTGTGACCTAACTTTTCTTAACAATTTCGCCGACCGATGCCGCCGGCCCGGTTAACAGCCATCGGGGGGCAAGTCCCGTTAGCTACGCGGCGGCGTGGATGGCGTCGCGCTGGCCGAGGTACCGCAGCCACCTGTAGTGCGAGCCGAGGGCGGCCCGGACGGTCGGGTGCGAGGTGTAGCGGACGCCGTGTGTGCGGCATTGCCGTTCGACGATGGCGGACAGCTTGGGGTAGTGCGTGTGGCAGACCTGGGGAAACAGGTGGTGCTCGATCTGGAAGTTGAGGCCGCCGACGAACCACGTCAGCAGGCGGTTGTTGCAGCCGAAGTTGGCGGCCGATTCGACCTGGTAGGTGGCCCAGTCGCGGTCCATCGGCACGCTGGCGCCGGGCCCGCAGGCGTAGTCGGCTTCCTTCACACAGTGGGCCAGCTGAAAGACCGAGCCGAGCACGATGCCCAGCGTGGCGCCGCTGACCAGGAAGATCAGCAGGACCCGCGACGGGGGCAGGTACATCAGGGGCAGGCCGATGGCCAGGCCGAAGAACAGCACCTTGCCCAGCCAAAACAGCGCCAGTTCCAGCGGCGGCGGCCGCGGCACGTTGGTGCTGGCGATGCCGGGCGCGATGATGAAGCGGAAGTCATCCAGTAGCTGCCACTTGACCGCCAGCAATGCGTACAGCGGCCACATGTAGATGTGCTGGAAGCGGTGGAACCAGTAGCGGCGATCGTTGGGGGACAGGCGGCCCAGCGGCCCGACGTAGATGTCGTCGTCGTGGCCCGAAATGTTGGGGTAGGTGTGGTGGGCGATGTTGTGTTTGAAATTCCAGAAGTACGAACTGCCGCCCAACAGATCCAGCGAGAAGGCCATCAGGCGATTGACCGAGCGGCGCTTCGAATACGAACGGTGGCCCCCGTCGTGTTGCACGTTGAAACCGATGGCCGCCATGGCGCCGCCGGCGGAAATAGCCAGCAACACGGCGGTCGGGGTGGACGTGTGGACGAAGACCAGTAGGCCGTAAGATAGCAGCAGCCAGGTCGCCGCGATGGCCGTCTTCAGGTGAATGGCCCACGTTCCCTGGCGCACGCCGCCGACGCTGTCGAAGTAGGCGGCGACTTCTTGCTCGACTGCGGCTCGGAACGTACCGCTGGGCAGGTAAGTCACTTTCATGCGCGCGGATTATAGATCGTCGTCCAGCGGGGCGGCGAGTCAAAGCGAGCGACCTTGACTTTCGGGTCCTTTGCCCTCATCAATAAGTCCGTCTGAAGGTTTCGTCCTGCCTCCCGGCCCAAGCCGGAGCGCGCCAGGACCGGTTGGCGGTAAAACGGCTGAACGGTTTAGCACGGACAGCCACCACCCCACCGTCGTCGAGTTGATTGTCGATCCCCCGTCTTGCGACGGGAGGCGCAGATCGCAACGCCCGCACGACAGAAGAGATCACAGCACCACATGACTCCCATTACTTCGTTTTCCGAGCTCGACCTGCTTGAACCCCTGCAACGTGCCGTGGCCGCCAAGGGCTACACCGTTCCGACCTCGATCCAGGCGCAGGCCATTCCGCACCTTTTGGCCGGCAAGGACTTGCTGGGCTGCGCGCGGACCGGTTCAGGCAAGACCGCCGCTTTCGCCCTGCCGCTGCTGGACCGTCTGACCCGCAGCGCGCCCGCCATGGCGCCGACCAAACCACGTGCCCTGGTGCTGGCCCCGACACGCGAGCTGGCGTTGCAGATCAGTGAAAGTTTTGCCACCTACGGCAAGAACCTGCGCTTGCGCTGCGCGGTCATTTTCGGCGGCGTGGGCCAGGGTCCGCAGGTGGCGGCCCTGCGCCGGGGCGTCGACATTTTGGTGGCCACGCCGGGCCGGCTGATGGACCTGATGGAACAGGGGCATGTGCGCCTGGATGTCGTCGAGGCACTGGTGCTGGACGAGGCCGACCGCATGCTGGACATGGGCTTCATACCGGCCATCCGGCGCATCGTGGCCGCGTTGCCGAAGAAGCGGCAGAATCTGCTGTTTTCGGCGACCATGCCGCCCGACATCGCGACCCTGGCCGCGCGCATGCTGGTCGATCCCGTGAAGGTTTCCGTCGACGCGCCCGCCACCACGGCGGATGGTGTCGCGCAGTGGGTGTTGTTCGTTCAGCAAGCCAAGAAGGGCGCGTTGCTAGGCGAGGTGCTGCGCGACCCGGCCATGACGCGGGTGCTGGTTTTTACCCGTACCAAGCACGGCGCCAACAAGGTCGCCACGCACCTGGAACGCAAGGGCGTCTGCGCGGAAGCCATCCACGGCAACAAATCCCAGAACGCCCGGCAGCGCGCGTTAGAGGGTTTTCGCAGCGGGCGGGTGCGGGTGCTGGTCGCGACGGACGTGGCGTCGCGGGGCATCGACATCGCCGGGATCACGCACGTCATCAACTTTGAGATCCCGAACGTCCCCGAAAGCTACGTCCACCGCATCGGCCGGACGGCGCGTGCAGGCGCGGCGGGCGTTGCCCTGTCGTTCTGCGACGCCGAGGAGCGGACGCACCTGCGGGAGATCGAGCGGCTGACCCGCACCAAGCTGAAGGTCGTCGAGCGCCATCCCTACTCGTAGACGGTGGCTGCGTGCCGCGCCTCTCCTGCCGGAGGGGCCGCGGCGTTGGCGGGGCAGACCCTAGCGCTTGCGCCAGATGCGTTCGGGCAGGGGCGGGGCGGCGCGGCGATCGCCGTCGAGCTTCTTCATCTCTGAGATGTGCAGCAGGACGGCCTCGTCCACGGACTCGCGGAAACCGACCTTGCCCGCGGCAATTTCGCGCAACGCGGTGACGGCCGCCTTGTTGTCGCATTCCACCAGCGGGCGGCCACCGACGGCCAACTCGCGCGCGCGCTTGGCGGCGAGAATGACGAGGGCGAAGTGATTCTGAACCTGCTCAAGGCAGTCTTCCGCGGTGATCCGTGCCATGGCGGGGAACCTAGCACGACATTCCGGCGCCGGAAGAAATTTCGCCGTCGGGGACGGACCCCGCCTAGTGCCTCACGTCAGAAGATCGGGCAGTGATCGGAAGCCAAGCCGGCGGTCCGGCAAGGCGCGACGAAGAGGCGTACCCGTAGGTACGGTAACGAGGAGCAACGCAGCCGGAGCGTCGGATCGGCTTGCCAGCACTGCTCGAACTTCTGACGTGAGGCACTAGAGGCCTTTTTCGCGCAGGCGGTAGAAGATCACCGGGGTGACCAGCAGCGACAGGATCATCGAGATCGTCACCCCGCCGATGACCGCGATGGCCAGGGGCTGCAACAACTGGGCGCCCGAGCCGACGCCAATGGCCAGCGGTAGCATGCCGAAGATGGTGGCCAGGGCGGTCATCAGGATGGGGCGCAGACGGCGGCGGCCGGCCTGGAAGATGGCTTCGCGCAGGGGGTAGCCCTGCTGCGTGAAGGATTGTTCGGCGTCCAGCATCAGGATGCCGTTTTTGTGCACGATGCCGACGACCATGATGGCGCCCATAAATGACGAGATGTTCACCGTATGCCCCGTGATGAACAGGGCCAGGACCGCACCCGATCCGCACAGGATTGTCGCCGCGAGGATGGCGATCGGGTGCGAGAAGCTGCGGAATTCGAAAACGAGGATCACGAAGATCAGGAAGATCGAGCCCAGCAGAACCTGCAGCAAGCCGGCAAAGGATTCCTGCTGAATCTTGTAGATGCCGCCGTAGAAGATGTCCGTGCCCGGGGGCAGGGCGATCTCCTTGGGCAAACGTTCCTTGATTTCCTTGATGGCCGAGCCCAGATCGCGGCCTGACAGGCGGGCGGTCACGGCGCTGATGTTGCGGAGGTTGTCGCGACGAACCTCGGCCTGACCCTCCTCGATTTCCACGGTTGCGATGCTGGACAGGGGAACGGACTGCCCGGTGGGCGAGGTCAGCAGCAACGAGCCTAACTTGTCGGTGGTCGATCGGTATTCGGCGGGGTAGCGAACGCGGATGCCGACCAGACGGTTGGCGCGGATCATGTTCGAGGCGACCTCGCCGTCGAGGATGGTGCTGGTTTGCAGCGCCACGTCCTGAACGCCGAATCCAGCGCGCTGGGCCTTTTCCGGGTCGACGCGAAAATTCACCGACGGCCCGATGACGACGTTTCTGTCGACCACGTCGACCACGCCCCGAATTTTCGGCAGCCATTCGGCGATGTCCTTGCCGACGGCCTTGAAGACGGCCTCGTCGCGGTGGAAGATCTTGATCTCGATGGGCTCGGGCGCGGATTCGAGATCGCCGATGAGATCTTCCAGAATGTGGGGGAACTCGACGTCGAGGGCCGGGAAGGCCGTCTTTATCTTCTTGCGCAGCTCGTCGGTGATTTCGGACAGGGGGCGCTTGCCGTCGCGCTTGAACTTGATCAGGAAATCGCCTGTGTTCGGTTCCGCGATTGCCAGCGCCAGGCGTGCGCCTGTGCGGCGCGAATAACTTTCGACGTCGGGCGTTTCGCGAATAAAGGTTTCGACCTGCCGGAGGATGCGGTCGGTTTCCTCCAGCGACGTGCCGGGCGGCGTGATGTAGTCGAGAACCGTCGCGCGCTCGTCCATTTCGGGAAGGAAGCCACTGCCCAGTTTGATAAACAGGAAGACTGAGCCACCCAGGATCAACACCACGCCCAGGAAAACCCAGCGCGTGTGCAGCAAGGCGCCGTGCAGGGCGGCGTCGTACTTGCCGGACAGCCACAGCAGAAAGCGGCCCTCGTGGGCGGCGTCGGACCCCTTGGGATCCGCGTTCTTCTTGAGCAGCAACACGGCCACGACGGGCGTGACGAAGATGGCGAGCACCAGCGAGGCCAAAAGGGCCGTCACCAGCGTCAGGGCCAGCGCGCGGAAGAACACGGCCGTGATGCCGCCCAGGAAGACCAGAGGCAGGAAGACGACGATGGGCGTGAGGGTCGAGCCGATCAGGGCGGGCGTCAGTTCCTCGATGGCGCTTTTGGCGGCGGCACTGGGCGATTCGCCGTGGGACAGATGCACGACGATGTTCTCGACGATGACGATAGCGTCGTCGATGACCACGCCGATGCAGGCGGCCAGGCCACCCAGCGTCATGAGATTGAAGCTCATGTCGAACAGCTTCATGAAGACGACGGCGGTCAGGGTCGCCACCGGAATCACGACGACGGCCACCAGGGTGGTGCGCCAGCTCTTGAGGAAGATCAAGAGGACACCCACCGACAGCAGAAGTCCGATGAAGATGCTTTCGACCACGCCGGCGATGGAATCGCGCACCAGTTCCGACTGGTCGTAGAAGACCGACAGCTCGACGTCTGGCGGCAGGGTCTTGCGGATGTCGGCCAGTTCCTCGTTCACGCCGCGGGCGATTTCGACGGCGTTGCCGTCGGGCTGCTGAAGGACGTTCACCAGGACGGCGGGTCGGCCGTTCGCGGTGACGATGTTGTAGACGGGCTTCTCGCCCGGGACGACCGTTGCCAAATGCTTGACCAGGACGGGCGTGCCCTTGATGACGGTGACGACGGTGTTCTCGATCTGGGCCTTGTCGCGCAGCAGGCCCGTGACCGTGGTCAGATACAGGTGGTAGTTCTCCTGGATCATGCCGGCGGCGTTGATGGTGTTGGTGTTCCGGATCGCCTCCGTCACCGCCGTCAGCGGCAGGCCGTAGGCGGCCAGCTTCGGGGGATCCACCAGCACGTGGTACTCGGCCGGACGGCCGCCGACGATGCGCGTCTCGGCGACGCCCTGTACGCGGTACATGCGCGGGGCAATCTCGTAAAAGGACATCTCCCACAGCTCGGACAGCGATCGCTTGGGCGACGTGATGCTGAAGCCGATCATCGGAAAGACCGAAAACGTCAGCCGGTTGATGTAGAAGCGCGCCGTCGGGGGCAGGGTAGGGGCGATCTGGGCGATGCGGCCCTGGACCAAGTGCAGGGCATTCAGGATGTCGATGTCCCAGCGGAACGACACGCTGATCTCGGACGATCCGCGCCCGGTGATGGAACGGACGTCGGTGATGCCGGGAACGATGCGGACGGCCTCTTCCACCGGTTTGGTGACGGTCAGCATCTCGACGTCGACGGGGGCTATGCCGTTGTCGACCAGGATGATGATGCGGGGGAAGTTGGTCTGCGGGAAGATGGCGACCGGCAGCTTGAACACCAGCACGCCGCCGGCCAGCGCGAAGCTCAGAGCCATCAGAATGAGGACGCGGCCGTGCGCCTCGACAAACTTGGCGAGCCGCGCGCTCATTTCGCGTCGCTGCCGGGTTTGATCTTGTCGCCTGCGTCGGGGGCAGGTGTTTCCGCGATGGTCACGGGCGTTCCGTCGGGCGTGTTGTATCCACCTTCGGTGACGACGGTTTCTCCCAGTGTCAGACCGCCCTTTACCTGCGCGACCTCGTCACGGATGACGCCGACCTGGATCTCTTTTTGGTGCGCGACGTGCTTGTCGTCGACGACCAGGACAGCGCCCGTCTTGGTGCCTTCCTTTAACAGGACGGCCGTCTGGGGAATGACCAGGCTGGCGACGTCGGTGCCGCAAACGACCGAAACGGTTCCGGACGCGCCGCCGCGCAGTTCGTCGTCCTTGTTGGGGATCTCGCACCAGCCCTCGACGGTGCGACGCTGCAGATCGACGGCACGGTTCAGCACCGTAATGCGACCGCTGTAGCTTCCACCGATGGCGTCCGCCGGGGCGAAAGTGCAGGGCTGGCCCGGATGGACCAGGCGCGCCTGGGATTCGGGGATCTGCAAACGGGCGATGACGACGGACAGATCCATGACGGTGAACAGCGGCGTGCTGGCGCTGGCCATGTCGCCTGGGTAAACAAACTGTTCGGTCACCGTGCCCGCGAAGGGGCTGCGAATCTGCGTGAAGCCAAGCTGGGCTTCCTGCAGCTGCAGGCGTGCCCCGGCTTGCTTGACCTTGCTTTCGGCGATGCGCACTTCTTTTTCACCCTGAAGCAGTTCCAGGTTCTTGCGCGCGACCTCGAGGTTGGCTTTCATTGTTTCGCGTTCGGTCTTGGCCACCAGCAGATCGCGCTGGGGAATGGCTCCTTGCTTGAAAAGGTCCTGCCGCCTGTCAAGTACGGTCTGCGCCTGGTTGTACGCCGCCTGCGCCGCCTGCAGCTGGCCGGTTGCCCGTTCGACGTCGAGGTGGACCGAGCCGGATTTCGTCTTCTGAAGGTTCGTTTCGGCGTCGTTGACGATGGCCTCGGCCTCGTTGCGCTGGGCCTGCACGTCCTTGCTGTCGAGCACCGCCAGCAGCTGGCCGGCCTTCACGGTGTCGCCCTTCTTGATGCGAATCTCGCGAATGGGTGCGGTCATCCGCGCGGTGACGTTGGCCTGCTCGCGCGGGTGCAGGACGGCCGCCGCGCTGACAAGGATCTGCACATCGGCGCGCGTCACCTTGGCCACCTTGACGGTCACGAGCGGCTTGGGATCGGCCGGCTCGCCCCCCTTCGATGCGCAAGCGTACAAAGACACCGTGAGGGCCGTGAGCAAGAGTCGTGGTGTTTTCATTTTCCTGTGGCCACCCGTAGATCGGCGTGCGCGTTCAGATACCCGGCCTGTGCCGAGAAGTAGCTGGCGCGCGCCTGGTTTAACTGACTTTGTGCGGAGACGACTTCGAGGGCAGAGCCTTCACCACCGTCGTAACGCAAGCGCGATAGACGCAGGTTTTCGGCGGCGGTCTGGGTCTGCTTGCCGGTGATGTTGATCTGTTGATAAAGGCCCTGCAGGCGCGCCACGGCCGACTGGTAGTCGCGCGACAGGCCCCGCTCGGCGATCTGCCGTTCGAGTGCGATCATGTTGGCGCGCAGTTCAAGCGGCTTGTACACGGACGTGGTCTGAAAGAAGTCGAAGATCGGCACGCTGAGAGTCACGAACAGGGCGTGTCCGCGGTCGCGCCAGCTGTAGTCCAGTGCATCGAAGCCGTACTGGTACTTGACGTTGAGTTGCGGCAGCAGATCGGCACGCAGGCGTCGGTACTCGGCCATCAGGCTGCGCTCTTGCGCCGCGAAGATGCGCAGTTCGGGGCGCATCAGATAGACGGTGGTGGGGGCGCCCGACTCGACGACGGGAGGGGCGGGCAGCGATTTCGCCAGGGCGTCATCGAGCGCCAGCGGCGCGCCAACGTCGGTGGTCCAGAAAGACGCAAGATCCTGGTTCGCCAGCTGGACGTCGAGGTCGGCCGCGCTGACGGCCTGTTCAAGTACGGAGGATTGCAGCGCCGCGCGCGCGGTATCCGCCTGCGCCGCCTCGCCGCCGGCCACAAGGACCCGCGTCCGCGCCTCGAAGGCCTGGGCTTCTTTGAAGGAATCGCGGGTGCTTAGCGCAATTCGGCGGGTCAGAAGCGCCCGGTAGTAGGCGGCGCCCACGGCGCGGCGCAGGTCACGAATCAACAGGTCCGCGCTGGCGTCGGCGGCGTCGCGGTCGGCGGTGGCCCGCGCCAGGCCCGAGCGAAGTCGGCCCGATAGGTCCACGTCCATGGCGGCTTCGATCACGGAGGTGTATTCGCGGGCGCCGTTCAGCGCCACGAACAAGGGCTGATTTGTGCCCGCCGGCACAGTGTTGAGGGTGAGACCGCTGTTCCAGTGGATGCGCGGCAGGAAGGCCCCGACGGCGCCCTGGACCCCGTACTGGGCCACCCTGCGGCCTTGCGCCGCCAGATGGACGGCCGACGGGGCACTTTCGGCCAGGCGCAGGCAATCTTCGAGGCTAAGGACACCGACAGGCGTCTCGATCGGCGCCGCCACGGCACCGGTTGCAATCATCGAAATCAAGGCGGCAAGTCTGAGCTTCACGGCACCTCGGAAATCACGCGCAGGTATACGCGCAAACCCATACCGGGGGCAACGTCGGAACGTTGAAGGGAAATGAAGGTATGTCGCAGAAGAGGCCGTCGCTGATCCACGCGGTCGTTGACGGCCATCGCGCCCTGGCGGAGTCTGCGGTCGTGATCCCTGTCTGCCTGTCAGTCCTGGTGGCGGCTGTGTTCGACCCCGGCGCCGCGGACGTCGATGCCCTGTACCCCGAATTGGGGGCGCTGTACGAGGATCTTCACCGGACACCCGAGCTGTCCCGCCACGAGGAGAATACAGCGGCGAAGCTGGCCGTCCGGTTGCGGACCCTGGGCCTGGACGTGACGACGGGCATCGGTGGGCACGGGCTGGTGGGCCTGCTGAAGAACGGGTCGGGGCCGACGGTGATGTTGCGCACCGATCTGGACGGGCTGCCGGTCGAGGAAAAGACGGGACTGCCCCACGCCAGCCGCGTGCGGACCAAGGACGCGGCCGGGGCTGACGTCGGCGTGATGCATGCCTGCGGGCACGATGTACACATGACGACGTGGATCGGGGCCGCGACGATCCTGGCGCGCACGAAGTCCCGTTGGCGTGGCACCGTCATGTTCGTGGGCCAGCCTGCCGAGGAGACGTCGACGGGCGCGCGCGCCATGCTGGCGGCCGGCCTGTTCACGCGTTTCGCCAAGCCCGATTTCGCGCTGGCCGTGCACGACACGCCGAAGCTGGCGGCGGGGCAGGTCGGTTACACGCCGGGCTACGCGCTGTCGAACTCGGACGGCGTCGAGATCACCATCATCGGCAAGGGCGGTCACGGCGCGGCGCCGGCGTCGACCATCGATCCCATCGTGATAGCGGCGCGGACGGTGATGGCGCTACAGACCATCATCTCGCGCGAGAACAATCCACTGGATCCCGCGATCATCACCGTTGGGTCGATTCACGGCGGCACCAAGAACAACATCATCCCCGACGAGGTTCGCCTGCAGGTCAGCGTGCGGTCATACAAGGACGACGTGCGCCGCCGCTTGCTGGCCGCCATAGCCCGCGTGGTCAAGGGCGAGGCCGCGGCGGCGGGCGCGCCGAGGGAGCCCATCGTGACCGTGACGCCGGCGGGGCGTGCGACCTACAACGATCCGAAGCTGACCGCGCGCATGGCGGCGGCCGTGGGTCGGGCGCTGGGGGCGGCGAACGTCGTCGAGCAACCGCCCGAGATGGTGTCAGAGGATTTCAGCGAATACGGCCTGGCCGGCGTGCCGGCCACGTTGTTGTGGCTGGGCGCCGCCAACCCCGCCCGTCTGGAAGCCGCGCGGGCGGCGGGGACGACGTTGCCGGGGCTGCATTCGGCCGAGTTCGCGCCGGATGCCGAGCGCACCGTCAAGACCGGCGTGCGCGCCGTGGTGGCAGCGGCGTTGGATTTGCTGGCTAACCGATGACGGGCCGACTGGCCAAACTAGCTTGGCCACGGGGCGGTTCGCTGGCAAGGATACGGCCCGCATGAATCCCGATGATCGTCTGCCGTTGCCCGAGCCGCGCGTGACGCCCGTCCTGGACAGGGCCTTTCGCCCCGCGGTCCTCGCCAGCCACGCCTACCGCCGATTGGCTGCCACGCGGCCGGGCCGGCAGCCACTGCGGCTGGCGCTGGAACAGGCGGACGGCTCGATCTTCCATTTCGATACCGAGGTGGCGCCCGATATGCCGGGAACGACGAGATACGTCGAGCGCTACCTGAAGTTCCTGCTGTGGTCGCGCGGCGGATTCCGCTTGTACGTTGACGGACCGGCGACGATCAGCACGGCGCTGGCGGCCCACTACGCGCAGACGCCGACGGGACGTTTCGATTCGCATATTGTCGGCGAGCGCATCTACGATCACGCGATTGAGATCGTGGCGACGCGCAGTCTTCCCGCAGCGCGCGCCACGACGACGCCGCTGGGCCGACATTTGAATGGCTGCCGCATCGGCTTTGATCTCGGGGGCAGCGACCGCAAGGTCGCGGCCGTCATCGACGGGCGCGTGGTCTTCAGCGAGGAGACGGTATGGGATCCTTATCCGCAGCCGGACCCGCAATACCATTACGACGGCATCATGGATTCTTTGCGAAGGGCCGCCGCCCACCTGCCGCGCGTGGAGGCCATTGGCGGCAGCGCGGCGGGCGTTTACGTCAACAACCGTGTGAAGGTGGCGTCGCTGTTCCGGGGCGTGCCGGCCGATGTCTTCGAGCGCCGCGTGCGCAACATCTTCCTGGACGTGCGGCGCGAATGGAAAGACGTGCCTTTCGAGGTGGTCAACGATGGCGAGGTAACCGCGCTGGCGGGCTCGCTGGCGCTGGGGGACAACGCCGTCCTTGGAATTGCCCTCGGCACCAGCACGGCCGGCGGTTACGTCACCCCCGAGGGAAATATCACCTCGTGGCTGAACGAGCTGGCGTTTGTTCCGGTTGACTATCAGCCACACGCAGCCGTCGACGAATGGTCGGGTGATGGCGGCTGTGGCGTCCAATATTTTTCGCAGCAGGCGGTAGGACGACTGCTGGCCCCGGCCGGAATCACCGTCGATGCGGCGCTGCCCCTGCCCCAGAAGCTGAAACATTTGCAGGCGCTGATGGACGCAGGTGATCCTCGCGCGCACGCTGTCTACCGGACCCTGGGCGTCTATCTGGGTTACGGGCTGGCCCATTTCGCTGACTTCTATGACTTCCGGCATGTGCTGGTGCTGGGCCGGGTGACATCCGGGCCCGGCGGCGACGTGATGGTGGCCGCCGCGAAAGACGTCCTGGCGACGGAATTTCCCGCGCTGGCCGAACGGGCCCGCCTGCACATGCCCGACGAAAAGGACAAGCGCCACGGCCAGGCGGTTGCCGCGGCCAGCTTGCCGGCCCTTTCATGACGGCGAATCCTTATCAGGCCTTCGTCGAAGGTTTCGCGAAACTGGTAGCGCAAGGCAAGGGTCAGGCCCCAGGTGGCCTGGCGCCGGCCGCGCGTCCCGAGCTCGCAGCAGACGCTCCCCGCGCGCTGATCTTGGCGCCGCACCCCGACGACGAATGCATCATCGGGGCGTTGCCGTTGCGCCTTCTGCGCCAGATGCATATGCGGGTTGTCGACGTGGCGGTCACCCTGGGCAGCAACGTTCAGCGACAGCCGGGTCGCCTGGAAGAATTGCACAACGCCTGTCACTTCCTGGGCTTCGACGTGGTGTTGGCGGTGCCGGGGGGGCTTGCGCGCGTGAACCGGACGACGCGCGAGAATCAGCCCGACCACTGGCGTGCGTCGGTCGACGTGCTGGCGGAGATCTTGCGCGCGCAGCAGCCGCGGGTGGTGTTTTGCCCGCACGAGGGCGACTGGAACAGCACGCACATCGGTGTTCACGATCTGGTGATGGACGCACTGGCGCGCCAGTCCGCAGATTTTCGCTGTCACGTCGTCGAGACCGAGTTCTGGGGCGCCATGGCGAATCCGAATTTGATGGTTGCATCCAGCGTCGAGGACGTCGCCGATCTGGTGGCCGCGACGTCGTTCCACGTCGGCGAGGTGAAACGCAACCCGTACCATCTGCTGCTGCCCCCGTGGATGCAGGACAACGTCCGCCGTGGTGGCGAACTGGTTGGTGGGCAGGGCGGGGCGGCGCCCGATTTTGCGTTTGCCACGCTGTACCGGGTCAGCCGCTGGCGCGACGGCAAGTTGGGGGCCGCCTTTGCGGGCGGGCGCCACCTGGGCGCCGACGACGATCCGGCCGGCGTCTTCGACCCGTAGCGGGCCGTCGCCGCGACGGCGGTGTATAGTGATAGTCCCCGATGCTGTCCACCTGGAAAGCGACGGAGCCCGGAATCCGGGACTTTGTCATCGAGTGCCTGCGCCTGGCCAGGCGATCCTGTCGGCGTCCGGCGGTCCTGGTTGCCGCGACCCTGTTGCTGGGGGGACTGGTGTGGGGCGGGCGCCTCCGGCGCGCGAAGCTGTATCCCGCGCGGGTCGTCGTGACCATCGTCGAAGGCACGCTGAACGTCCGGCAACGCGAGCTTACCCGTCAGCAGTTGCGTAACCAGGTTCTGTCGGTGGTGTTTTCGCAGCCCCACCTGTTGGACATGATGAAGCGGTTCAACCTGTTCCCCGGGCAGCGGGATCGCAATTTTGCGCTGGCACTTGAGACGATGCGTGATCGACTTGGACTGGAAGTTTTTTCGGATTACGCACTTGCCGAACGACGCCCAGGCACCCGGCGTTTTGCCCGCATGGCGATCACCTACGAGGACGAGTCGCCTGCGACGGCGCTGGCGGTTGCGCGCCAGTTGGGTCAGTTGGTCTTTGACGCCGAGGACAGTCGGCAGGACGAGCTTTTCAAGGGCGCCTTGCTGGCCGCCGACGCCGCAGTCAAGACCGTGCGTTCGGACATGGAACGACTGCGCCGGGAGTTGGCCCTGCGCGAGTGGGAGCGGGCGCAAGGGGGGCCTGTCAGCGTGTCCAACGAACTGGCGCTGACCGATCTTCGGGGTCGGCTGGTGGCATCCCGGGGGCGGGCCGAGGCGGCGGAACACCGGCGTGGGGACCTGACTGTGCGTCTGGCGGCACAGAAGGCGAAGGCCGCGTCCCAGTACGTCACCACCGATCCGGGCTTCGTCCGGACGCCGGAATCGCGGCTGGCGCTTCTGACCCGCACGGGCGTCCTGGCTTTCGGGGGCGCCCTGGTGCTTTCGTTGTTGCTGGTGGGCACCTTCGACGGGCGCCTGTATGACGGCGACGACGTGCGGCGCTTCGGATTGGAATTCCTCGGACATATCCCCGCGTCGGCCCGGCAACGCGCAACCTAGGAGGCGAATGAACGTGGCGGCCCCCAATGTCGAATCTTCCCTGTCCAGTACGCAGATGCTGTCCATCGCCGTTCGCGTGTTGAAGTCCCGCGTCTTCATCGGTCTTTTCGTGGCGGGAATGGCGACGACGGCGTTCTTCGTCCGTCGCTCGAAGGCCGTGTATGGCTCGGAAACCGTGCTGCTGTACCGGCCGCGCGCCAGTCTCTACCTTCAGCAGGCCGATCAGGATGAATCCAAGCGCGCCAGCCAGCGCCTACAAGACATGTTGTTCGAACGCAGTCGCCTCGAGGGCCTCATCAAAGAGTTCAACCTTTTTCCCGAAATCCTTGCGACCCGCGGCCTGGTTGAAGCGACCGAGGAAATGCGGCTTCACAATTTGAAATTTGATGCGCGCGAGGGTTCGACCTTTCGCATCTGGTTCGAGACGGACTCGGCCAAGACGGCCCAGGCGGTGGCGGCGCGGGCGGCCGATATGGTCCTGGAGGAGGACGCGCGTTCCCGCAAGCGCGAGGC
>JANXXE010000208.1 GCA_025350815.1 Myxococcales bacterium
CTCGCCGTTGACGAAGGTCCCGTTGGTCGACCCCAGATCCTGGATCGACACGCCCTTGTCGTCGGTGTGAATCTTGGCGTGCTTGCGCGAGACCATGTCCTCGACCAGCACCAGATCCAGCTCGGACGACCGGCCAACCACGATCTCGCGGTTGGGGCGCAGCGGGAATTCCCCACCCTGGTACTTCCCCGAGATGAACCGCAGGGTCCACAAGACCGCATCGGTCCGAGGCGGAGGCGTCACTTCCTCCGCAGTCTCACTGGGACGCACTGTACTCAAAACGCTGAGATTTTAGACACTTGGCGGTCGCTCGTCAAATGTCGTCACGGTTCGAGGCCCGCTCCCGCAATCCACAGGGCCATCAGGGCCAGTGCGTCCTGGTCGGGGGTGTTCCGCGCCAGCGGTGGCATGCGCGAGGTGTCCTGGGCGCCCATGCGCAGGGGCAACATCGAGTGCCGCAGATCCCCCGGTGCCACCAGGCGCATGCCCCCCATGCCGAAATTGCTGACCACCGGCGCGCCGATGATGCCCTGGCGATCCAGCGGCGTGTCGAAGCGGAAATCGAAGGGCGTCGGCGCGCCCCCCGGCCGGTGACAGAAGCCGCAATTCGCGTCGAGGTACGAGCGAACGCGCAGGCCCGCGTCGACCGTCGTCGCCGAAATCTCCGCAAGCCTGGCATAGCCGCCCAGCTCGCTGTCCTTGAACGACCCGGGCGCAAACAGGCCGAGGTGGGCCCAGGTTGTCAGTTGCTGGGCAGGCCGCGCGCCCCCGCCATAGCCAAAACCACGATTCAGCTGGCGCGTGTTCACGCCCAACACGTGACCGGCCGTCGCCGTGTGGCAGACCAGACAATCGGCCCGACCGGGGTACGACCAGATCTGCGTGCGGGGGCCGTTTGCGGCCGCGACGACATGATCTTCGTCCAGCGCCGCGGGCAAAAGATCCGCGTCGCTGCCGTCGGCGCGCCATTTGTACGTCACGCCGTAGACGCCGCCCACCGCATCGACCACCAGCAACCGCGTCTCCAGCCGCACCGCCGGGGCGCCGGGCAGCTCAAAATGCTTCACGAACACGGTCCCGCGCGGAAACGTCCATTCACCCGTGGCGGCAAAGCCAATCTGTTCCCACGGCTGGTAGGGCGCGCCGTCGTTGGGCACGGCAATCCAGCGCCGCTTGGCCGCCCCGTCCGACCACAGGGGTGAATTCACGTCGTAGGGCAAAAGGCCCTGCGCAGGCACCAGACCCGCAACGTCCGCGAATGCCCCGGTCTGTGACAGCCGCGCCGGCAAGACGCCAGCGGCGGAATCGGGCATGCTCAGAAAAGGTCTCACCGGCTCGCGGCCGGCCAGACCAAAGGGCGCGTCCGCGGGAAGAACGGCGATGTCGAAGGTCTGGACGGCATCGCGCCCGCTGCCGTTGCGGGCCTGAACGACCACCTGCGCCGGCGCAGCCGCCGTGGGCGTCCAGTGCAACTGGGCGGAGGCGACATCGAAGGTCATTCCCGCTGGGCCCTTCCGCAGCGCCAGCGTGGGATGCGGCTTGCCCGTGGCCGACAGCGGGTAGCGATAGGCCACACCGACGATGGCCGACAGCGACGGGCGCGACGTGATGGTCGCGACGCGATCCGGGTCAGTACAAGTGACCCGCACGGCTTTCGGCGCCATACCCGGCGCGGTGACGGAAAACAACGCCAGGCCGTCCGCACTGTCGGGATCGCGCGCGCAGGACAGGTTCAGGGTCCCGGTCAAAGGTCGCAGGCCGGCACCCAGCAGCAGGGACGCCGGACTGATCGACAGGTTCGCAGCGCCTGCAACCTTGGTGACCGTCACCTTGATGGCGGCCGGCGTCGGCCGCGACAGCCGCACCGTCAGAGCGGCGTGGGCCCCCTCGGCAACGGTGACCGTCTCGGCGGACAGCGCCAGCGCAGGCGGCATGATCCCGGTGTAGCGCACGGCCCACAGCGAGCCACTGGTGCTGGCCGTGTTGTCGGGCACCGATCCACCGCCCATCCCGCCCCGGGCCAGGTAGTACAGAACGCCGTCCGGCGCGACCGTCAGCGCAATGGGCCGGGTCTTGATGCCCGTGATGAAATCCACACTGCGGCCGGTCGCAGGATCGAAGACGCCGATATAATTGCCGCCATAGTCGCCGTAGAAATATTTGCCAACGTACGCCGCCGGAAACCCGCCCGTGCGCGCGCCGTAGAACGCCCCGCCCGTAATGGCGTTCTTGCTCTCTGTGTGGGGGTACGCAAAAACGGGGTTCACGAAGCGCGGGAATTTTCCCTGAACAAACGTGCCCTCGGTGTCGGGCCAGCCGAAATTGCGACCGGGCCGGGCCTCGTCGATCTCTTCCCAGCGCCCCGCGCCCACATCATTGATAAATAGGCGGCCGGTTTCGTTCTGCCAGGCCAGACCATAAGGATTGCGCAAACCCAGGCAATAGATCAGGCGACTGGCCCCCGTGAACGCCGGATCGCGCACGAACGGGTTGTCGTCGGGGACGCTGCCGTCGTCATTCATACGCAGGATCTTTCCCAGCAGATTGGTTGGATCCTGCGCGTTTTTTCCATTGGCGTTCTCGCCGGCGCTGGCGTACAGCTTGCCGTCGCCGCCAAACAGAATCGCGCCGCCGTTGTGGTTGCCCAAATTACTGAGAACGGTCAGATCCAGAATGATCGTCTCGCGACCAACCGCACGATCATTTCCGCCATCGACGATGTAGCTGATGCGGTTGTGCGGTTTCGGCGTGGGCGCCGTGTAATAGAAATAGATTCGTTTGTTGTTCGCGTAATCGGGATGAAATGCCACGCCCAGCAAGCCGCGTTCGTTGACGTTATCGACCGCGAAGGTGTGAAACGGTCCCTCCAACAGGCGGCCGTTCTTAACGACGCGCACGCGGCCGTGTTTCTCGGTGATGAAAATGCGTCCATCGGGTGCAAGCGCCATCGCCGCGGGGTCCAGACCATCGACGACTTTTTCGACGGCAAAACCCGGCGGCGTGGTGGTCTGGGCCTGGACCGCGGACGCGGCGCTGGAAGCGCTGGCCGCGATGGAAGCGATGGAAGCGATCGAAAAGATGGAAGCGATGGAAGCGAGACAGACAGGGAAGACAGCTTTGCGCATGTGAGATCTCCAGGAGGGGGCCGGCACTTTACTGCGTCGGCGGCCCGACCGCATCGCCCGCAACCAGCCGGGCGCCATTCGCGAAACGGGGCATGGGGGGGTAAGCTGCGCGCATTCTTTACCGCGGACTTTTCGTCATTGTGGCCCTGTCGCTTGCCCCGGTTTCGTCCGGCTGCGATGGCAACCTGCCAGTTCGCCTGGCCGACGCAGCGGCGCCCGCGCCCGACGCCGCCGATCCCCTGACCGACTTCGGGTCGGCCGTGGCGCGCGCCACCTGCGAGGCGCTGGACCGGTGTTGTTCGCCCACCGAACGCGGCCGCGTCCTGGGCATCGGCGACAGCTACGATTCTTGCGTCACCAGTCTGGAGTCCTTCTACGGCTTTCAGTACCGGACAACCCTGTCCCTGGTGGCGATGGCGCGCGTGGCCTTCGACCCCGACAAGATGGCCCGGTGCCTGGCCACTTATCGGGCCGCCAGTTGCACGGCGCCCGGACTGACGGCGGCCTCAGCCTGCCGCGGCGTCTTCACGGGTACCGTGGACAACGGCGGCGCGTGCCAGGGCAGCTTCGAATGCACCAGCCGCCTGTGCGTCAACAATCCGGCCAGCGACGGCAACCAATGCAGCGCCCGCAAGCGCGACGGCCAGGCGTGCATGACCGGCGCGGAATGCCAAAGCGGCGTCTGCCAGAGTGCTTTTCTCGGCGGCTCGTGCACCTCCAACCCGGCCGATGCTTCGGGCTGCGGCGGCGGCGGTTTCTGGATCACGTTTTAGACACAGACGCGCGCAGCAGGCTGTCGATCGTGTCCACGACCGGCTCGTCGACCAGCAAGCCCGAGTGGCTGGTGGGCACCTGCACATGCCGCACACCGCGCAGCTGCGCCGATGCCGACGGGGCGAAATAGTCGCGCTGGCCGGACACGGACAGGACCTCGACGTCCGGCGGCAGTGGGCCCTCGCCCAGTTCGCGCAGAAAGGGGCTGGCCGGCAGAAGCTGTAACCCCGCGGCACCAAGCGGCGAAAACACCACCCCCAAAAGAGCGGACCAGGTCCCGGCAATCGGCGTTCCCAGCAAAATCAGCTTGCGGACGCAGCGACGCCCGCCGAAGCGCTTGACGTAATAAAGGCCGACCAGGCCCCCCATGGAATGTCCGACGATGTCGACCTGTTTGACCGATGTCTGCGCCAACAGCGATTCGACCTTTCGGGCGATCAGCGCCGCGGACTGCCGAATGTCCCCAAGATTCATGTGGCCAAGCGGATAACTAAACACCACATGACCCCGGTCGTGTAGGCGTTGCTCCAGCAAATGCAACGAACCTTTCGTCGCTAAGTAACCGTGAATCAACAGGATTGGCGGCTGGACGCCACCCTCGCTGCGGACCGTCGGGGGCGCCGGGCTGGCCGATGACGCCGAGCGACTGCGATTGCCCCGAAGAAGCTGCCGAAGGTAAACAGCGACGTGGCCGGAATCAGCAACGTCACGCGTCAGACCAACCGTCCGCTCGGAAAGCCAGTCCAGAACGCCCATATACTTCCGATACTAACAGGCGATGCAACAATCCCAGACGTCGCGCCCGGTCCCGCGCGCCGTCCCGAAGATGCTGGGCCGATTCCAGTGCGAAGAATGGCTAGGTGGTGACGGCCTGGTCGAAACCTTCCGCGCGCGGGTACAGGGCCTGGCCGGTTTCGATCGCGTATTCGCGGTGACCTGTTTGCCTGCGGGCGCCCCGCGCCAGCGCCCCGATGCCGCCCAACGTTTCCTCGAAGCGGCGCGTCGGACGGCGGCCGTGAAGGATCCCCGCATCGCCCAGGTGGTCGAAGCCAACACCGTCGATGGCTGGGTATTCCTGGCGACCGAATTCATCTACGGCGTCAGCCTGACCGTCTTTCGCGAGCTGGCCAGCGCGGCCCGCACCGATGAAACCCAGGGCGGCCTGCCCCCGAACTGGTTCGCGCTGCTGGCGCAAATGGGGACCGAGGCGGCACGCGGCCTGGCGGCGGCGCATGCGCAGAATCCGCCGTTGGTTCACGGGGGACTTGCGCCCTCACACATCCGGGTGACCCCCCGGGGCAGCATCAAGCTGCTGGATTTTGGCCTGCGCGAGGCCGTCAACGCGCCCGGCGACATCGGCGCACAACCCGATCTGTGGTCGTATGCGGCGCCTGAGCTGATGCTGGGCGGGGACGCCACGCCCGCGGCCGATCTGTTTGGCCTGGGGGCGATCCTGTTCGAGCTGTGCGTGGGCGAGCCATTTCCGTCCAGCAACGCCGATGGTGAAGCGACGGGCGCCCTGGAGAAGCTGTCGGGTGTTCCCAGGCCCTTGGCGCGCGTCGTGGCGGCACTGCTGGCCGCCCTGCCCGAGGCACGACCGTCCGCCGTACGCGCAGCCGGCTTGTTGCGTGAAAGCACCGAGGGCGCGTCCGAGCCTGACTTGCGGGCCGAACTCGGCTCGCTGGTGCAACGACTGTCGCAACACGAACCCAGAACGGCGCCGGCAGGCGATGCCGCGGACGCTGTCATCATTCCAAGCGCCAGGCGCGTCGAGCCGCCCGGGCGCCCGAAGGACATTGCGCGCACGCTGAAGCCCGTTGCGATACCGGTCCGGGCGCCCCTTGCGCCGAACGCGACACCCGATGTGTCCGACGACGATGACGATCCCGGCCAGACGCGCGAAAGCGCCAGCCCGCTGGTCGGCATGCCAGCTGCGCGCGAGTGGCCCGCGGTGGGAACCGACGACCCACATGACACCTCACGCGTCAGTTTGGATGGCGTCCCGATGGCCGAGATGCCGGCCTTCACCAGCATGGAAGTCGCGGGAATCTTTCCGCCAGAAATGCAAAGCGGGGCCATGCCAGCGGTCGATTCCAATCGTCGGAAATCCAGCACCAACGAAACGCCCGCGTTCCAGGGGTTCCTCAAGGACGGCGCGGAAGAAGATCCAGAAACAGATCCACAGGATGCGGCCCGGGGCGAGCAGTTGCAGACGGCGCACGACGACCAGCAGGCCGGCCACGTCGACAAAGAGCGCTCACGCGCGGCCCAGGCGGCATTCTTCGGAGGTTTGGTCCTGCCGTCGACTACCACCTTGCCGATGCAATTGACGGTGGCGTTTCAGCCAACAGGCACCGGCGGGACCGGACCCACCACCCAGATCATCAGCCCGACAGCGAAACCGGCCAGTGGCCCCCCGACGATGTGGGTGGTTGCGGGCCTGGTGGTCGTCGTGGTGGCCGTCGCCGCGGGCCTAGGCGGCTACATGATGGGCTCACGGGCCAAGGTTCAGGCAAGGGTGGCAGCACCAAAGTCGGAACTGGCTGCGACAACGGCCGTGGCGGCGCAGGCCACGCCTGCCGTTGCCGCCGTGGTGCCGGCGATCCCACCACCGCCACCGCCCGCGCAGGCCCCGCAGGCCGCGCAGCCCGACTCTGTGACCTCGCCGCGCGCTGGCGCGGAGGCGCCCATCCCGCCCGAGCCAACCAAGGCTGCCACAGAGACCATCAACTCGGCCGGCAGCGCGCCGGCAGCCCCGGTGGGCATCAACATAGCAACCACGCCCTCCGGGGCCAATATTTGGCTCGGTGGCAATGAACTTGGGCGGACGCCTCTTGCCACCACGGTTCCGGCCGGCAGCGGCGAGCTGCTGATCGTGCGGGCGGGCCATCGAACGGTGAAATTGCCCATCGAAGCCAGCGAGGGTCTGCGCATCGAGCGCAAACTGGTGGCAGCAAGCGCGCCCGCCGGCGGATCGGCCCTGGTGAAGGTTCTGTGCCGAACGCAGGGCAAGTATCCGATCATCATCGACGGTGCCGAAACCGGCCTGCTGTGCCCGGTCGCCCAGATAGCGCTACCGCCGGGACCGCACGAGATTGCAATCTACATCCCGGCGACCGATGAGAGCCACCGCTGGAAACTGCAACTGCGCCCCGGGCCACGCGTGGTCGGCTTCAAGCTGTAGCGGTGCTCTTAGTCGCTGCCCTCGCGCAGGCCGTGTTTGCGCAGCAATTCGCGCAGGTGCTTGCGGTCGACGTCGGCCCCGCGCGAGGCGGCCGACAGGTTGCCGTGGTGCCGGTCCAGCAGGGCCTGCAGATATTGCCGTTCGAAATGATCGATGACGACGGCCTTGGCCTCTTTGAACGGCAAATCGAATGGGATGCGCCCAGCCGGTGTCGGCGTGCCCTTGGCGCCGAGAAAATCCCCCAAATCCAGGGTGTCCCCGCGCGACAGCGCGCATGCGCGCTCGATGACGTTGCGCAATTCGCGCACGTTGCCGGGCCACGGATGCCGTTGCGCCCGTTCCAGATCCTCAGCGGTCACGTGGAAGTTGCGGTTGCGGCCAAAGTCGCGCACAAAATGGCGGACCAGCAGCGGAATGTCTCCGGGCCGGTCGCGCAACGGCGGCACAGAAATGCGCACCACCGCAAGACGATAGTAGAGATCTTCGCGAAAGCGCCGTGCGGCAACCTCGGCGCGCAGATCCCGATTCGTCGCCGCGACCACGCGCAACGACACGTTCTGGTAGTTCGTGCCGCCGACCGGACGGACCATGCGTTTGTCGAGAGCGCGCAGCAAGGCCGGCTGCATCTCGATGCCCAGTTCGCCAATCTCGTCGAGGAATAACGTGCCGCCGTCGGCCTCGGCAAAGGCACCCCGCCGGTCGGACACCGCGCCCGTGAACGCGCCCCGCATGTGGCCGAACAGCGCCGATTCGATCAGTTCCTTCGGGACGGCGCCGCAGTCGAACACGACAAACGGCTTGTCACGCCGGGTGCTGTGGCGGTGGATCTCCTCGGCGAACAGCTCTTTTCCCGAGCCGGTCTCGCCTTCCAGCAAAACCGTGGCGTCCGTGCCGGCGACTTCCTCCAGCAGGCGAAACACCTGCCGCACCTTCGGATCGCTGCCGACCAGCGCGCCGAAGTTCTCGGTCTCGGCGGGTGGGATCTCGACCGCCTCTTCCTCGGGCACATATTTCAGGTACGTCTGACCGATCTGAATTTCGGTACCAAAACCCAGCAGCAATTCCTGAAAGCGCGCGCCGCGGACGAACGAGCCATTGGTCGACCCCAGATCCCGCACGGCGACGCCCCCGTCGGCGACCGTGGCCATCAGGTGCTTTCGCGACACCGTCGGGTCGGTCAGGCGCACGTCGCTACCCGGGCCCGAACCGATGGTGACCGGCGTCGTCCCCACGACCAGGGATTCACCCTTGTCGGGCCCGCGCACGATGACGAAACGCCCGCGCCCGGACTGCCTCACGATCGCGGCGTCGCGGTTGATGATGCGCGTGGGTGACTTTGCGACTATCGCCACGAGGCCATTTTCTCCCGAACCGCCTTAATTAGCGACGACCAGCTGACAGCCGACGGATTCGCCTGGTTTTCGTCGTGGGTGGCCACGTAGCCGACGGCGGCGCCCGCCACGCAAGCACCCAGCAAGGTCGCGGCGGCCACCCACAGCAACCGCCGCCTGCGCGGACGGCGGCGGGTGACCGCAGTGAACTCGGCAGCCGTCTGGCGCGGCAAGGGGGGCACCGAACGGCTTACCGAACCCGCGACAGCCATAACCGGTCGGGGCGGCGTGGGGCGGAATGCCGGCGCCTCGACCGATGGGGGGCCCACGACACCCAGCGATGCCGCCTCACGGCCCTCAAGACCGCGCGTGGTCGGGATCTTCGGCGTCTGCTGCACGCCGCCGTCATCCTCGCTAAGCCACAGGTCGGGGTTGGGGCCCGCGATGCTGTGCAGTTCGGCCGCCAGCTGCGACGCCGAATACAGCAGGCCGTGGGCGCGCGCGACCTGGCGCAGGGCATTCGCGAATTCGGCCGCGGTCTGAAACCGATCGGCGGCGTTCTGGGCCAGCGCCTGCCCCATCACGCTTTCAAGGGCGGCCGGCAGGTGCGGGCAGCGTTGCGAGAGGCGAGGTATTGGCTGGCTGTAGATTTCTTCTGGCGGCGTCTGCAGATCGCCCGTGAAAAGGCGTTCGCCCGTCAGCGTCTCGAAAATGCAGACGGCCAGCGAATAGAGATCGCTGCGACCATCCAGGGGCTGGCTGTGCGCCTGCTCGGGCGACATATAGCCGACCTTGCCGCGCACCCGGTAGAACACCGACGAAAACGTGGTCGCCTTGGCGATGCCGAAATCCGACAGCTTCACATCCCCCTGCGCCGAACACAGGATGTTCGAGGGCGAAACATCGCGGTGGATGATCTTCAGCGGCGCGCCGTTGTCGCCCTGCCGGCCGTGCGCGTAGGACAGCCCGGCCAGGATCTCCATGGCGACGTGCAAGATGGCCTGCGACGACAGCGCCTGCCGGCGCATGCGACCGCGCCAGGCCAGGGTGCGCAGGTCGGCGCCGCGGACGTATTCCATCACGATGAATAACGCGTCGTCGGATGTCACCAGATCGTAGGTGCGAACGATGTTGACGTGATCCAGCGTCCCTGAGATTTTTGCCTCGCGGAAAAACAAGTCGCGAAATTCCGGGCGGCTGGTGAACTCGGGCAACAGCTGCTTGAGGACGACCTCCTTTTCGAAGCCGCCCGCGCCCAGCTTCTTGCCGACGTAGATGGCCCCCATGCCCCCTTCGGCGAGATACCGCTCGATGCGATACTTGCGGGAAGGTCCTTGGGCCGCCATCGCGTTAACGCATAGAATTGCACCGTCGGTGCCTCGCACGCAATTGCCATGAGTAACCCGCTGGAAAGCCTTCTGGGCCTGCGCCGCCATACCGAGGCGGAAACCGAAAAAGGCCTGGGAATCGCGATGGCCGGGCGCGCCAAGGCCGAGGATGAGCAGCGGCTGCACGACGGCCGGGCGCACGAAGCGCGGGCGCGGCGACAGACCGAGGGGCAACGCCTGGGACAGACAGCGCCCCCCAACACGGCCGAGGCCGTCGCGCGGCACGCCTTCCTGCGGCGGCTCGACGATGACGTGCGACGCCTGGACGCCGCGGCGAAGGTTCACAGGGACGGCGCGCTGGCCGCGGCGTTGCGCGCGGATGAAAGCGCGCGCAACGCCCACCGCGAGGCGCGGCGCGAACGCGAGGCCCTCGAAGCGCACATGGCCAGGCTGGCCGCCGAGGAGGCGCGCCTGCGCGAGCGACGGGCCGAGGACGCCTCGGGGGATCTGGCGATTGCCGCGCACGCAAAGGCCAAGGCCGACCGGCGCGGTGGCTGAGGCCGGCGTTGCCTCGCGTCGCCTTTGGCCGTCGACGGCCGGACGCGGAAATGCTAGAAAGTGCCCAGAATTTCATGCAGTTTCAGTTCGGCAGCGCGCTGGCATTCGTGGTCATCGCGTGCCTTTTTCTTTTCGTGACGCTGCTGCTCGGTCGCCTGCTGCGACCGGCGACGCAGAACCGCGACAAGGGCACCGTCTACGAATGCGGCGAGACGCCGCTGGGTGGTGGGTGGTTCAATTTCAACCCGCGCTTTTATATCGTGGCGCTGGTGTTCCTGATCTTCGACGTCGAGGTTGCGTTCACCTACCCCGTGGCGACCGTGTTTCAGCGCTGGGTCGGGCGTGGTGACGGCGCGCTGGCCTTCGTCGAAATAGCGGCCTTCGTGCTGATCCTGGCGCTGGGTCTGGCGTACGTATGGGTCAAGGGCGATCTCGAGTGGCTGCAACCGGCCACCGCCCGGAACGCCGAGCCGCCCGCCGACACCACCGGTGCCCCGTAGGCGACGACCGTGGACGCGCAGGCTGTCTTCGACCTGGTGGCGGCGCGCTTTGGCGACGCGGTGTCGGCGTTTTCGGCCGGCGCGCCGAAGGACGCCACCTTCGTGATCGCACCTGACCGCCTGGTCGACGTGATGACGTACTTGCGCGACGATCCAGCATTGCGTTTTGATTTCCTGCAGAACGTGACCGCCGTCGACTGGCCGAAAGAGCAACGCCTGCAGTCGGTTTACCATCTGTTCTCGTACACGCACCGGCACGAGATCGGCGTCAAGGTGAATTTGCCCCGCGCCCAGCCGCGCGTCGCCTCGCTGGCGTCGCTGTGGAAAAGCGCCAACTGGTTGGAGCGCGAGCAGTACGACCTGCTGGGGATCGTTTACGAGGGGCACCCCGACCTGCGGCGGCTGATGATGCCGGACGACTGGCTGGGGCATCCGATGCGCAAGGATTACAAGGAGGCCACCGAATACCGCGGCATGCCGACCACGCGCCCGTCGCCAATGAACCTGATTCTTGCCTACGACAAGGCGCACCCCACGGCCGCCAAAAAGGACGGCCCCGCGTGAGCGAGCTGGTGCTGGCCACCGAGGGCGGCGACGAGATGACCCTGAACATGGGTCCGCAGCACCCGTCCACCCACGGCGTGATTCGCTTCATCATCAAGACCGACGGCGAGATCATCCGCGAGGCCGAGCCCGACGTCGGTTACCTGCACCGGGCCATCGAACACATCGCCGAGAAGTGCAGCTACGAAGGCTTCATGCCCTACACTGATCGTGTGGACTACGTGGCGGCGATGACCGCCAATCACGTTTGGGCCGAGGCGGTCGAACGTCTGGGTGCCCTGCCGGTTCCGCCGCGCGCGCACTACCTGCGCGTCGTCAGCGACGAGCTGTCGCGCATTGCCTCGCATTGCATAGCGCTTGGTGCCATGGCGATGGACGTCGGCGCCATCACGCCCTTCCCCTACTGCCTGCGCGAGCGCGAATACGTCAACGACCTGATGGAAGAACTGTGCGGCGCGCGCCTGACCTACAACTATCACCGCGTCGGTGGCGTCGGCTGGGATCTGACTGACATCTGGCGGGACAAGGTTTTGCGCTTCTGCGACCACTTTGACGGCGTCATCGAGGAATTCAACCGGCTCATCACCTACAACCCGATCTTCATCAAGCGTCTGGCCCGACTGGCGGCCGTCAGCACCGCCGAGGCGATTGATTTTGGCCTGGTCGGCGCCAACCTGCGCGCCACCGGATTCGCGTACGATCTGCGGGCCGACCGGCCGTACGCGCTGTACGACAAGATCTTGCCGCGCATTTCGTGGCAGACGCCCGTCGGCAAAGGCGAGGTCGGCGAGGTCGGCGATGCGTGGGATCGGTTTTGGGTGCGCGTCGAGGAATGGCGCTGGTCGGTGAAGATCATCCGCGAGGCCCTGGCGCAAATTCAAGAGACGCCGCACGAATTTTGGACCCCGCCCAAGAAACTGAAACCCAAGGGCGAAGCCACCGCCCGCGTTGAGGCGGCCCGCGGGGATATGCATTGCTATGTCGTCGGCGACGGCGGGACCAATGCGTACCGCGCCCGCTTTCGCACGGGATCGTTCAATGCCATCGCCATGGTGCGCGAAAAATCCGCCGGGTTGATGGTGGCGGATCTGGTCGCCCTCATCGCCAGCCTGGACATCGTCGCGCCGGAAATTGACCGGTGACAACCAAGATGGCGCGCCTGGGGATTGCGCTGGTGTGTCTTGCGCTTGCGCCGAACGTCAGCGCGCAGGCAAGTGATGCCTTTGTTCGCGACGTGCGGCCCACGACACTGGAACGCGGTGACACCCTGGTGGTCGAGTGCCCGGGTCTTGTCCCCGTCGGGACGGCGTCGGTCCTGATCAAGGGCCGCTTCGACGGCGCACCGACGCTGGACGGACTGGTGCTGACCGGACGTGCGGCCGGCGGCGAACGCGTCCTGGTCGATGTGGATCAGCCGCTGCAGGCGCGCGTGGGCCACCCCCTGCGCATCACCGATGCCGCGGTCGAGGTCGAGCAATACGTGGGCGGCACGCGCACCACCTGGCGCAGCCGGCCCGGCGAAGCCCTGACGCTGACCCTGTTCCCGCGCACCTTCCGCAACCTGACGACGGCGCTGGGCGATCAAGTGGCCAGCAGCCCCGGCCTTCTTGGTCACATTCCGCTGCCCTTTGTCGCAGCGGCGCTGATGCTGCTGGTGGCTCTGGTGATTCATCTTCTGATCGCGCCCATCACCGGCATCGTCGTCGTGTGGGAGCGCAAGGTGTCGGGGCGCATGCAGTCGCGCTTCGGGCCGAACCGCGTCGGGCCCCGTGGCTGGGGTCAGTGGCTGGCCGACGCGCTGAAGTTGATCACCAAGGAAGATCTGATCCCGTCCGACGCCGACGTGGCCCTGTTCCGCATATCGCCTTATCTGGTGTGGGTCGGCGTGTTCGCGACGGTGGTGACACTGCCCCTTTCGCAAGGCGCGATCGTCGCCGACATGAACGTCGGCCTGCTGTACGTCATCTCGGTGACGTCGCTGACCGTCGTCGGCATTCTGATTGGCGGCTGGTCGTCGAATTCAAAATGGTCACTACTGGGCGGCATGCGGTCGGCCGCACAAATCGTCAGCTACGAATTGCCGGCGGCGCTGGCGTTGTTGCAGATCGCCGTGCTGGCCGGGACGCTGTCGCCGCAGGAGATCGTCCACGCCCAGGGCGGCCTGCCGCACCAGTGGTTCATCTTCGCCAATCCCTTTGCTTTCGCCTGTTTCTTTATCTACTTCATCGCCGCACTGGCCGAGGGCAACCGCGCCCCCTTCGATCTGCCCGAGGCCGAATCCGAACTGGTCGCCGGCTACACCACCGAATATTCCGGCTTTCGCTTCTCGATCTTTTCCCTGGCCGAATGGACCAACATGTATGTGCTGGGCACGATTGCGGCCATGACCTTCCTCGGCGGCTGGAACGTGCCGTTCGTGGCGGCAGAACGGCTGGCCGGATCGCCCTTGCTGCAAGGTCTGTCTTTACTGGTGATGGTGGCCAAGGTCGTGACGCTGGTCTTCGTGATCATCTGGATTCGCTGGACCCTGCCCCGTTTCCGCGTCGATCAGATGATGACCCTGTGCTGGAAGTATCTGGTGCCTTTTGCCTTCGCGGCGTTTGTCGGCACGGCGGCCTGGGTGTGGCTGTTGCACGCGCTGCCCGCACTGGACCTGATCATGCGCTGGGCGATGTTTGCCGTTGGCGGCGTCGGTGTTTTTCTGTTCTTCGTTGGGCGCGTCGTCCACAATTTTCGCGCCACGAAACTTCTGCATATGGACGGAAAACACTTCGTCATGCCGTTCGTCGAGCGCTACATCGACAAGCGTCTGCCATGACCGGACGACCGACCGGACGACCGACCGGACGACCGACCCACGCGGGCTACTTCGGCGCGATCTGGCAGTCCGCGCGTTCCATCCTCGAAGGGATGTCCGTCACGCTGTCGTATATGTTCAAGCCGCCGACGACGGTGCAGTACCCGGACCGGCTGCCCGTCCCGATGATCGACACCATCCCCGAACGTTACCGCGGCTTTCTGGAGGTGGATCTGGCGACCTGCACCGGTTGCAAGGCCTGCGAGCGCGACTGCCCCATCAACTGCATCGTCATCGACATGGAAAAAGTCGGCGACGTTCGTGCGATGACCCGTTTCGACATCGACATGGGCAAATGCATGTACTGCAACATCTGTGTCGAATCCTGCCCCATTCCGACGCGCTCGCCCGGTGATACGGAAGATGCCAAGTGCATCCGCATGACCCGCGAGTTCGAGGCGGCCACGGATTCCTTTTCGACGCTGACCTTTCGCTTCATTCGCCCGGGTGACGCCGTGCCGCCCTTCAAACCCAAAAAGGGCGTCATCGAGGCAAGCCCGCGCCGCGGCGACATCGCGCGGCAGGCGCGGCAGCGCGCGCAGGAATACAACGCGCTGGCGGCCCGGTGGGCGACGCTGACCGCCGACGATCAACGGCGCCACGACAATACCGGGGAGGCCATCAACGCCGCCGACGTCATCAAGGCGCGCGTGGCCGACCTGCATCCCAAGGTCGCTGCGGCCGGCGACGATCTGCGGCGACTGGAAGATCTGATCCACGCCGAGGCGCTGGCGCAGACCGACTGCGAGGCCTGCGGTTACCAGTCGTGCCGGCAATACGCGCAAGGGCTCATCCAGGGCGATACGGACCGCGGCAAGTGCGAGCCAGGCGGGCCTCGGTCAGCCCGTGACACGCGCCTCATCTTCGAGATCCGCCAGGGCGCCTGGAAGTCCGACGGCACCCGAGCGGATTAACTGCGCCGGGGAACGCGCCTGCTGCGGCGCTGGACTCGCTGCGTGCCGCTGGCCGGGGAATCGGATCTGCCCGAGCCGCCGAGCGCGAAACTGGTGCGCACGACGTGGGTCCGATCATCGGGCAGGCGCCATTTGTGAATTTGTTCGACCAGACAGATCGCCACTGTGGGATCAAGCGTTTCCCCGGACACCAATCCCACCGAGGCGACCGCGCCGCCCGGCTGAATGTACGCCACTGCGCGAATGTTGTGTCCGGCCCCGGCCGCGCACGACGCCAGGCCGGGCACCAATGCGTTCACGTCCTTGGCCAGCACATCCGCGTCCCAATCCACGACGGGCACCTCGCCGCTCGAACGAAAACTCAGTGGATAGTCGAACTCGGCGTCCTTCCGGCCGCCAGGCGGGGGAAATACGATGCGTCGTCCCTCGACCACCAGGCAGCGTTCCACCGCGTAGTTGCCAAGACCGTTCTCGATGACATGGATGTCGGCGACTTGCCCGCTGGCCGCGACAAAGAAGCGCAGTAGAACATTTCCGGAGACGTACTTCTGCGCCGCGCCCGCCCGCTCGTAGCAGCCAGTCAGCGCCGGCAGACTGCCACGAAGAGCGTGATCCACGTCGCCCTGACTGAGCACACCCTTTTCCTGATCGACAACCATGCCGTCGCTGGGGTTTTCGTCGGTCTGGCCCGGCAGGAGACGCTGTCCCGGCCGGTAGACCACCTCTGCCGGAGCAGCGGTTTTCTTTTCGATGCCACGCCCGGCACCTTCGCCGTTCGAAGGATTAGTTGCACATCCGGCCGCCAGCGCCAGGGCGCACACCGTAACCGTCAGCTTGTGGCCGCTTGCACCGATCCGTGGCATCTGACGCCTCCGTGGTAACCGCCGGCTGTCCTGAACTCGGACATCCAGGAGACCCCAATCCACGGTGGGGCACAAGAAAAAAGTCCGGCCGCTACCGCAGCACGTCCGCCATGCCCGCGTACCACTGGGCAGTCGAACGGCGGGCAGTCGAACGGCTCGTCGCGTCAGTACTGCGGTCGGAAGCGGAACTCGTACTGCACGTCGCCGGCCGCCGCCAGTTGCGGGAACTCGAAGTCCTTGATCAGCTCGATCAGGCAGTCGTGGACGTCCTTGTCGTTCAGGGTGCCGCCCGCGATCTTGACCGCCGAGGCCTTGCCCGAGGTCTGAATGCTGATCAGCACCTTGACGCTGCCCTGGAAGGCGCGGTCGTGCTTCTCGTTCAGAACATCCTGATAACAGCGACGCGCGGACGTTTCACGCTGCTGAAGCAACAACTGAATTTCCGCTTCCTTGTCGGGCGGGATGCCGCCGGCCTTCGACTCCTGTTCGGGCGGACGCACGATGGTGTACAGCGGCTCGCCCGACGGCTGCTGCGGCGCCGTTTCGGCGCAAGAGGCCAGCGATGCGGCAAGCGCGGCACACAAAACCACCATCCACACAGTGCTATTGCGATTCATGACAATCCCTCCCGCGTGATCTCGCCACTAATCCTTCAACAGCTGCGCCGCAATGATAAGCCGCTGGATCTCGCTCGTTCCTTCATAGATCTCGGTGATCTTGGCGTCGCGAAAATGTCGTTCGACAGGAAAATTCGTCAGGTAGCCATAGCCGCCGAAAATCTGGACGGCCTCTTTCGCCACCCGGTTCGCCACTTCCGCCGCAAACACCTTGGCCATCGACGACTCGGTCGTGTGGCGGACGCCCTCGTCCTTCTTGGTCGCCGCCCGCCAGACCAGCAACCGCGCGGCGTCTATTTCGGTGCACATATCGGCCAGCTTGAACTGGATGGCCTGGTGCGAGGAAATCGGCTGGCCGAAGGTCTTGCGTTCAGTCGCGTAGCGCGCGGCATCCTCGAAGGCGGCGCGCGCGATGCCCACGGCCTGCGTGGCGATGCCGATGCGCCCGCCGTCCAGCGCCTGCATGGCGATCTTGAAGCCCTGACCCTCGGCGCCCAGCATCGCGTCGGCCGGCAGCGCACAGTCGGTCAGAAACATCTGCGAACAGGGTGCGCCGCGGATGCCCAGCTTGTCGTCGTCGGGCCCGAAGGTCAGGCCCGGCGTCGTCGACGACGCGATGAATGCAGAGATCCCACGCACGCCCTTGCTGGCGTCGGTCATCGCGAACAGCAGGACGACGTCGGACACCGGCCCGTTGGTAATGAAGTTCTTGGTGCCGTTGAGCAGCCAGCCATCGCCCGTCCTGGTGGCGGTCGTCTTCTGCGCGCCCGCGTCCGAGCCGGCCTCCGGTTCCGACAGCGCAAAACATCCCAGCTGCTTGCCCGACGCCAGGGGAACCAACCACTGCCGCCGCTGATCGTCGGTGCCGAAATGCAGCAGAGGATCGCAAACCAGGGAATTGTTGACCGACATGAT